>JBDRBD010000001.1:0-3460 GCA_043823025.1 Candidatus Omnitrophota bacterium
AGAGCTCGCTAAGAAATTAGGGCTTAGCCGTGTGGCAATCTTTAAGCGCATCAAATCAGGCAAAATCAAGGCACAGAAAATAGGTGGTATTTACATCATCAAGAAAAAAGACTTAGAGGAAAAGGATAGACGAAAAATTGATAAGGCCGTAGATCGTGCGTTCGACCAATATGGTGAAGTCATAGCTAAACTTTCAAACGAATGATTACAAAACTTACTCTCCTCCATATGGAACGTATTGTATTTCGGTATGCCCACCACAGAATGCAATATGATCAGCCATTCCAAATGCCCAGTCTAAAAAGTTGCGATCTTGGAAGGCTAGAAAGTTGTCTTAATACACCATTTCAGACTGTTGGGGGAAAAGATGCTTATAGAGGGCTTGCTGGGAAAGCGGCGGTTCTTTTTTATCTCATTTCTAAGAACCATTGCTTTATAAATGGGAATAAAAGAATTGCCGTAGTTTCTACTTTAACTTTTCTTCTTCTTAATAAGAAATGGCTTCAGATGAGTATGAAGGGACTCTATGACATTTCTATGGAAATTGCGGGGCGCGATGCATCCAGCTTAGATATTGTACTGCCCGCTTTAGAGGGAATCTTTAGAAAATATCTAATCGACGAAAAAGCTTTCGTTTCGAAATAGCCCCTTTGTATTATGAGTCTGAAGCTCGGAAACCCTCGGAAACCTCGATAAGCGCGTTTTCGGTGCCGAAGGCGTTCGGGGTGTGCGCTTTGGCGTCGGGGTCCATGCAAAAGACGCCGTCGACGTAGAACTGGTATTGATAGCTTCCGGGTGGCAGGTGAAGCGCAATTCTCCAGGTACCGTCCCGCATCTTCTTCATGGGATGCTTGTCGGGATCCCAATGATTAAAGTCTCCCACCAGCGAAACGGCGCCGGCCTGCGGCGCCGAATAGGTGAAGGAGCTCACCTTCCCGGTATTCTTCTCTTTCAAGAGGTCTTCGATGAGAGGCCACCCTGCATCCCGCATCTGAGGAAACCGTTCTTTCAGGAATTGATTTAGTAAGTCAGTCCCGCTCCGCGGCAGATTCAGAAATCGGACGCCGTACCATGACCTTTCCCCTTCCTGAACCTTCCAGGCAACCTTTCCTTCCGTTTCCAGACCGGATTTCCGCTTCGGGAAAAAGAGCGTCATGGAAAGGGGGCTTGGGAGCTCGACGTTTTCTTTCAGCTCAAAGGAAATACCGCCCAGACTGATGTCTTTGGGGTAACCGTAAATGATCCGGCCGGAAGGCCCCTGAACTTCTACCGTCAGCGGCAGATCCGGCTTTTCAATCGAAAAAATAGGAAGCCGGGTCCATTGCCGCTTTTCCTCCCCCAATTCCCGGGAGGCAATGTCTTTTTCCTGGTTTTTGAGGTATTCCATTTCTGACTCGAGCTGCCGGCGGTTTGAAATTTCCTGGTCGTACCGAGCCGAAAGCGACCGCAGCTCGGACTGCACCGCCTCCAACCGCTCCATCATCTCCACCCGTTCCTGCGCAAAGTTGTGGATGTCGCCTTCCCCCAGCAGCAACGCCTTCTGAAGACACTCCCGCTCGGAGGAAAGACTCGCTGATTTCTCCTGAAGCTTCAGATTGGCCTCCTGGAAAAGCGCAATTTGGGATTGGAGAGACCGTAATTCCTCCGCCCGAAAAGCCGCTTCTTTTGCGCTTTCTTCCTCATGGGCAACAGATTCTTCCTTGAGAGCAATGATCTTTTTGGCCATCTCCCACGACTGCCGCTGCTCTCTGCGGAGAAGCCGATTTTGAATGGAAAACCAGGAAGGAGGCCACATCAATCCACCCAGAATGAAAAACAAGAGCAATCCTCCGGAGAAAAACAACAATGCCCTTTGAGACGGCAGCGTCGGCGCCGAAGGGACAAGAGACGCAAAAGAGGCAGAGGACGGTGCGGCAACGGCGGAATGCTTCTGGAGAGCGCCGGGTCTCTGGGATGCCTGAAGGGTTCCCGCCGCTACCGGACGGGGTTCGGCAGGCGTCATCTTGACCATTGCCCGTTGAAGCGCTTCTGCCAGTTCCTCCTGACGGACGGCGCTCTGGGCCGGCGCGGAAGCCATTGTGGACAAAAGAACTTTTCCTTCTCCCAGTCCGCCTTCCGGCATTCCTTCCGGATGCCGAATCACAAGGAGAATGGACTCCGGCCCTTCAAACACCTCGTAAGCGCTCTCCGCCGCCAGATAAAACGTCAGTGTCTTCAACGGCCTCTTGAGCCCGGAGACGGGATATTTTTTGAAATAGGCCGCTTCGATATGCTTCACAATCCCCTTCTGAATGGAAACCGATTCCTGGATATCGCTGTAAACGGTGTTATTGAAGAATTGGAAGGTAATCCGCGGCGGATTCGACTGGTACTGGTGGCGATAGGCAACAGGGCCGCTTGTGTTGATGAGGATCCGTGTCGCGTTAATGTCCCTGGCCTCTTCCGCTTCGAGTGCCGATGAAAAAACAAAAGGCAGTATCAGTGCGGTGCAGAGGACATAGAAGCCATAATGGGAGTTTCGCATCACAATTCCTTCACCCGGTCCTCTTCCTGAATGTTTTGAACAGCCCACTCCGAGAGAATTTTGCAGGCCGCAACATTTTCACGAATCTGTTCAACCTGAATCCTTCCGATAAACTGATCCCCTCGATAAACATTCAAGAGAGACCCCGCGCCCAAGTCGGCATTCTGCCCCAAATTAATCACGACAAACTGGAACTTGTCATTGACGACAAGAATCTTTCCTTCGAGGGTGGGCCGGGCGCTCACCACAATCTGGCCCAGGTCGACTTCCTCGGGGGTGCGCGCCAGCACCTTGTCCAGGCGCGTCTTTAGGGACTTCCTGTCGCTCAACACCGCCATAAGCTCGCCGTTCATTCGGTTCCGTTCCGAAGCCAGCGTGAGCTTCTCGGTGCGGAGTTGAGAAACTTCCTTTTGAAGACGATTCATTTTTTTCTCAAGCCCTTTCAGCCGCACAAAGGCGGACTGGCTCAGATGGAGTTGCGTCAAGAACTCCCGTTCTAAGCGGGCCGATTTTTCCCGGTGGGATTTAAGCTCCTGCTCCATTTGCCGCTGGGTCCGCCGCGCCTGAAATAAAGATTCTTCCACAAGAATCCGCCGGGCGAGTTCCCTTTCCCGCAGCACCGTCAATACCGCCGTTGACGCCGCGAACGAAGCGGTCAGCACAATCAAAATCCCTGTCGCAAGCCACCTTTTAAAGCTCATCGGATGACTCCGTTAGGCCTTATGATGGGCATCGTCTTTCGAACCTATGAGTTGTGCACTTCCGCCAAAAATTTATTTTTGGCGAGATCTCGCCATCCGCAAAAAGCGGATGGCGGACAAATAAAAAATCCAAGTTTCATTCTTGAAACTTGGATTGCCCCTTGTAAATATTCTGTCGCGTCATGCGACCTTCTCACCTCTTTGGCAGCTCAACTCGTACTGATATTTTATCACT
>JBDRBD010000002.1:0-3709 GCA_043823025.1 Candidatus Omnitrophota bacterium
TAAGTGGAACTAGAAACCGTGGTATAAGAGTTGAAAAGGCACTTTGGTAGTAGCTTGTGTTTGTAGCATCAATTTCTTCTCTTTCGTCCCAAAACCCTGTATGTTTGCTAGCCCAACGTCCCACCCAATCATTCCAAGGATATTTCAAATCGCTTATATTGATAAGCTTTTTTATCCATACTGAATCAATATTTATCCTTCTTCCAGACCACTTATTTACAAGGTAAAAATAATGGAATATTTTCCGTTCTTCTTTCAGTGCTGTTCAATCAAAACATCTCCAGTTTTAGTTGTATAAAAGGAGATGGAATATCAGGTAGTTTCCATTTTTCATGAAGCAGGTCCTGAAGGGAGTGGTGTGAGAAAACATATAACTGAATAAGAGAAATGATTCTGGACAGAGCGAGTTGAGAGCCTGAAACGAACTTGTTCCAACTCAGCATCAGGTAGGCACAGATGGCGACCCATATCTGCGTAAGCACGGCATTTTCAGTGGTACCAAGGTAGGATTTGATCTTGAGATTCTGCTTGATCCAACGAAAATAAATTTCGATGTCCCAGCGGGCCTTGTATATGTCGGCAATAGTTGTGGCGGCGAGATCGAAACGATTGGTGAGAAACTCGTAGACGTTGCCGTCGTCCGCTCGAAAGCGGATACGGCGCAGTGTATCGGGATACTTGTGAGCGCTGACGCCGGTGATGCGTATGTCTTGATCGCAAGTGACGCCTTTTTTACTATCGGATTTGCGGGAGCCGACGCGACGCCATTTGCTGTTTTTCTTGAGGCGAATAACGAAGAAAATGCCGTTTGTGTTGTAGTGGTACAGCATGGCGTAGTCCAAGTATCCGCGGTCGAAAACCACGATGCTGCCGGGTGGAACCGGCGGATTCCAAGCGGTTTCGACCTCGAGGGTTTTTCCGTCGGTGATAACCGCGAAGGCCGGGAGTGTTCCGTGCCAGTCCAAGAGAGAGTGCATCTTCACTGCGCCTTTTCTGGTGCGATACGTGGCCCAAGGAAACAAGCTGAGGCACAGGGAAATCACTGTGGCATCCATGATGAAAAGACTGCTTTTGAATTTGAACCGTTTCTTTGGTGGCCGCTTGTCACAGCAGAATCGGTAAAGCTCGTGTGCCATGTCCTGATACAATTGCCATGGCCTTGTCTTGTTCGCGTGGGCGAGAGTGTTGTAAACGAATCTTTGCGCTCCTAAGTGGTATAGTTGTTTCACTCCCGAATTGAAACCTGCGGCGGCGTCTCTGAGGCTGACTCTCCCGGTGAGTTGCACGAACAGCATCGCTAAGTATTGATTCCATGTCGTGAGTTTGGTCACCTTCTTGTCAGCGTCGTACTTTTTAACCAGTCCTGAGAAAATATTTCTCATCCCGGGGGTGAACAACTGGCGGTACACTGTGTTACAATGTGACATGGGCTTGAAGCTCCTTTCTTGTTTCTTTCTCGCAACTGAAACATATATGAAAGAAGCGCTGTTTCAAGCCTATTTCTATATAAAAATGTCAAAGTTCAAAATTATGTCTCTTTTACCTATATGTACACACGCATCAAGCGCTCACGCGGCTTTTTTCGCGCATGGATATTTTTGATTGAACAGCACTGATTATCAATATATTATTTCTTAATTATTTTCTTCACTTTTTTCTTAACTGATTTCTTTTTTTTCTTCTGCGTTTTCTTCTTCGTTGCAGCCGCAGTACAAGATGTGCAATTACCCCTGCACAACTTACACTTACTATCCGTGCACCACTGACAGAATGTGCAGTCGGGACACGGGTGCTTCTTCGGGCCGGCTGCTATATGAAAGGATTCCATCCAGTTTCACCTTTGCCTTTGTCTCAATAACTTCACATGTATAAACAAGTTATTGCCATCTCAGGTTCCTCGTCCGAATCCTGAATTAAATATCCGGACAGTTTCTTTATCCGGACACCGAAATACGAAAATGGATCCCGGCCCAGAGCCCGGGATGACTCAAAACAGAGCCGCGCGTATAAGCAAGCGGGCAAAAAGCTTGACGTCATTCCTTCGATAACAGGATTCCATTTTACACTGATGCAAGCACTGGAGTATTCTTCGCGACAAAAAACATATAAGGATGTCTTCCTCGCAAAAACCGCATAAACACCATAATGTTTTTACTGGAAGTAAATCCGGTCTGGTGGCTCGCGCGGTCTTCAAAACCGTTGACAAACTAAAATACACCTGCGAATAAAAGGCTTTTCGGTTTTAACCCATGTCTGCAGACAGATTGGATGTCATGCTATTTCGTGACAGCACATATCAGAAGCTGTATTTGTCATCTTTTGTGATGTCGTAATTCACGACAATGAAGTAACATGCCGGGCACGCAATTCGGCGTTTACGGTGAGAAGGATGTTCTTTTTGATTTCGGGCATAAGGGTTTCGATGTGCGGGGAGCATCGGGTGGAGAAGGTCGATGTATTTTCCACTTCAATGGCAAGGATTGTAACACTTTCCGGCATTCGCAGGCCGCACCGGCAGCCGACCTCCAGCGCCGTGTACAGGTTGATCCCGTGCGGTGAGGTCAGATGCATGGTCGATGCGAAGTCGGCAAGATCGAGCCTGTGGATTTTTCCCGGTTCCGGGGTCCGGGTTTCCATGGCGTCTATTATGATCGCCCGGTGGTATCCTTCCAGCAGGTAAACCAGGTTCAAACCTGCCAGAGGTGTTTCGCGTATGTCGACTCCCGGGCGCCCGGCCAGGCTTTTTTTCAGTTCGCGAACCAGAAGAATCCCCACTCCGTCGTCGGACAGTATAGTGTTGCCCATTCCGAGTATGAGAGTTTTTACTTCAGGTCCGGCCGGTGTTCCCTGGGTGTTCCGTTCCATTTGCGGTGTCAACCGATTCCTTGTTTCAGGGTGTGAACCAGGCGGCGGTCGCAGTCGTATATCCTGACCTCCAGCGGCGTCTGCCCGGGGAGCGAGTGAGTGGCGCAGGCAAGGCACGGGTCGTATGCGCGGAAGGCCATTTCCACCATGTTGAGCAACCCGGGGTCGGGTTTGCCGTTTTTAATGAGGC
Source organism: Candidatus Omnitrophota bacterium (assembly GCA_043823025.1). GTDB lineage: Bacteria > Omnitrophota > Gorgyraeia > JACQQV01 > JACQQV01 > JBDRBD01. Next base: position 3,056 of record JBDRBD010000002.1, read on the forward strand.
TGCTCGCGGCTCTTTTAATGCTGTAACACATCGCGCCGTAGTTGTTGCCGGTTGCGACGATGAGATTGACCTTGCGGATGAGGCCTTTCTCGTCAGTCCAGTAGTGATGGAACAGGGTGCCGCGGGGGGCCTCGACGACGCCGACCCCTTCTGAGGGCGTCTTTTCGGGAATGTTTCTGATGTCCTCGCCCGCGACTTCGGGGTCTTCGGCGAGTTCGAGCGCGCGTTCCGCGCTGTATAGAAGCTCGACCAGCCGCGCCCAGTGGAACGCGAGTGTGTGATGGGCGGGCTTGCCGCCGAGCGTGTCGTACATGCGTTCGTATTCCTTCTGGGCGAGCGGTGTCGCCATGCCGTCGGACGCATTGAGGCGGGCCAGCGGGGCCACACGGTACAATCCGCTTTCCTCCCCGTCGGTGAGCCCTTTCCAGCCTACCTTTTTCAGGTACGGGAACTTCAGGTACGTCCACGGCAGCACGATTTCCTCGATGTGGCTCGTGTAATCGCGCGGGTGGAACCTGGCGAACTCGTTCCCGCCGGGATCTACCACACGTATGTGGCCGTCGTAAAAATTCACCTTGTTGTTGTCGTCCACAAGCCCCATGTAGTAGCTTTCCATCTTGTAAACGTCGCCGGTCACGAGACCGACGTAGTCCT
>JBDRBD010000003.1:0-3369 GCA_043823025.1 Candidatus Omnitrophota bacterium
GCCAGCATCGGCCCGCCGCTCACGTAAATGGCGGGGATATTCACGCGGACCATCGCGTTGTACATGGCGGGGACGATTTTGTCGCAGTTTCCGATTCCGACCCACCCATCCGCAGGATGCGCCCCGAGAATCGTCTCAATCTGGTCGGCAATCAGCTCCCTTGAGGCCAGCGAATACTTCATTCCGAAATGCCCCATCGCAATGCCGTCGCAGACGGCCCCGCCGATATTCGCATACCAGACATTGACGCCGAGTCTCTCAAGCTCTTCTTTAAGACAGCGCCGAGTTTATCCAGGTGGGCGTGCCCGGGGATCTGGTTGGTATAGGAATTGATGACGGTTACAAAGGGTTTCTTCAGGTCCTTCAGCGACTTGAGCACCCCTTCGGCGAGCATGAGAGAGGCGTTCGGCAGCATGTGCGGGCCTTCCCGAAAGATGCCGCTTCCCTTTTCCCGGACGCTGGCAAGACCATCGTGAATCGCGTTCTTTTTCATGCTGTTTTCGGCTGTGTCAGTGCACCTAAAACCACTTTTTGCGCTTGAAATACCAAAGCATCGCCACAGAGGATACGCCCATCACGAAGATGACCGCAGGATACCCGTAGGGGCTGGAAAGTTCGGGCATATGTTTGAAATTCATGCCGTAAAAACTGGCGATGAGCATCGGAGGCATCACGAGCGTGGCGATTATCGTAAGGGTTTTCATGACTTCGTTCAGCTTGTTGGAGACGATGGAAACATAGGCTTCCATGGCTCCTGTAATGATGTCCCGCGAGGTGCCGACGATATCGTTCAGCCGGACCAGATTATCGAAGACATTCCTGAAATAAACGGCATTTGCCTGTGAGATATACGGAAAGTCCTCCCAGGCGAGCATGTTCATCGCATCGGCCTGGGGGCCGATCGTTCGCCGGAGATACATAATTTCGTTTTTGAGGAAATAGATTTTTTTCAGGGTTTCGTTATTCGGATTGTGGAACAACTCGTCGCTCATTTCATCCACCTTGCTGTCAAATTCATCGATCACAGGGAAATAACTATCGACAAGGCAATCCAAGAGAGAATAGAGAAGGAAATCCGTGCCCTGCTTGATAATGGGCGACTGCTTCTTGATCCGCTCCTTGCCAACCGCAAGGGGCGGCATGGCTTCATGGTGCGCGGTGACCAGGAAATTTTTGCCGAGACAAAAATCCAGTTCGCTCGTCCGGACCCGGTCTGTTTCCTTATCCGGACATTCCATCGAAAACATGATGAGGAAAAGATACTCCTTAAAATTCTCCACTTTGGGTCTGGCGTTTGCCATGATGAAATCTTCGACGGTCAGCGGGTGGAGATTAAATACTTCGGTGAGGAGGTCGATGTCTTCGTCATCGATCTCCGTGAAGTCAACCCACAAAACACAGGAGGGGTCGGCCAGCGCCTGGCGCATCGCCTCAACCGTGAAGCGTTCCGTATTCAGGCCTTTTTGGGGATGATAGAAAAAGGTTTCGTACATAAGGGAATCTCCGATACCGCTTTGACTTGTTATTTTACCCCAATAAAAACCCCTCTGCAAGCACTTTGTTGCAGAGGGGTTAAGAAAAAATTCCCGACGACTCGCTTTAGATGAAAGACGCCTCCGGGAGCGTTACATGCCGCCGCCCATCATGGGGCCTTTCATTCCTTTCTCCATCATGCCTTGCATTTTTCGTCCCTTCATCTGCCCCATGAGTCCCTTCATCTTGTCTTTCTGCTCTTTCGTCAAAATATCCTTAAGCGCCGCGCAGGCCGCCACGACGGCTTTTGCCCTTTCCTTCTTCAGGTCGTACTTTTTATCGATGAGCTTGTTGACAGCATTAACGTCGATGGAATCCTTCCCCATCTCGGCTTTGATATCGATGGCGGCGATATCGATCTCGGCATCGGCCCTGATGAGGTCCTTCTGGAGCTTCATCTTGAGTCCCTTGACCTTGGTCACCTGCTCATCCGAAAGGGCCAATTCCTGCTGATGGGAAAGGACAACTTTTGCTTTCTGTAAAAACTTGCCCTCAAAGCCCCCAGGATGTCCTTCTTTCATGCCGTAGTCAAACGCATAGGCCTGTATCGCCCCGACGCTAAAAAGTAAAACGGAGGCGAGAAACAAAACCACAACTCGTTTCGTTTTCATAGGAAACCTCCTTTAAGGTTCGTGCGGCTATGATACTAAAATATATCAAAAATTGAAAGGGAAACTGTGCGGACAGTCCGCGCGGCCTAAAGCGAACGACGGAGGAGTCCCCGGAAAAGCTGATACCCGTGCAACAGCCCATAGCTTGTGAAAATGACTAAGAGGGGCTCTAAGGCGAAACGGTGTCTACCTTCCCCGTAATACAGGTAATGGGGAAGCGTTGTCGAGAGGATGAAAAGTATCAGCAAAAGCCAATGAGGAGAGGCCGCGGGATGTTTTTGAAACGCCAAAAAAACAATGCCGCATAACGCAAACGCCAGCATCAACGCATAATAAGGTTTATAAAGAGTCAGGTAATATCCGGCATATTCCCTCCCTGTATCGGGGGAAAACCACCAGAAATAATAAAAGCGCTTCAGGCACAGCACTAAATAACCGAGTTTGTTGTTGCGGATATTCTCATAAACGGCCTTGTTGATCGAGGAGGCATATTCAAGGTCGGTGAGACGGGTATCGTTGGCAAAGAGTCTGTTCACATCCGTAAAAGCATCGCTCCCGTCCTGACTGTACAGGGTCCCGCTTGCCTTCGGGTTCATGGCCGGCCAAATGACTGCCGGCTTCAAGATGACCACTTTTTGGTAAACCATGTAATTTCGGATGACGAGCGGAAGGAGCACCAAAAGTGCCGCCGCGCTTATTTTGGCAAGGCCGGATAGATTCAAAGATTTTTTCAGGAAAAGATACAAAAATAAAAAAGGGATGAATACAACAAAGTTATTCCTGCTTAAAAAGGCAAGGCCCAGCATCGCTCCGAGGAAAACAGCTCGGACATGATCCTGTTTTTTCATATACGCGGCCGCCGCAAACAGCGCCACGCAGAAAACCAGCGAATAGAATGTCATGGAGTGAATTTTTGACGCCGCGTAGACGATAATCCCCGGACTCAGGGCGCTGAGGACCGCGGACAGACGTGCGACACGGACATCGAATAGTAACTTGGCCAAGCCATAGACAAAAACAGGGATCAAGGAGGTGTAGACGACCTGCACGAACAACAGGACCGCCGTATTGTGTTTTGTCAGCGAATACACAATGCCGCAAAGGAGCGGATAGACCAGTTCATCCTCGTAATACCGGGTGATGGTTAAACGGTCGTTTATTTTCATGTCGTACGTAAGGCCCCTTCCCTCCAGGAAGTTGGTCGCCATGGTTTCGTGGGGGCTAT
>JBDRBD010000004.1:0-2398 GCA_043823025.1 Candidatus Omnitrophota bacterium
GCCTTGCCGGCGAGGGTCGGCTGTTGCCTTATATGGTTGATGCGTACAGGGACCGGCCTCTCGCCGATTCGCTCGTTTTTTATCATCCCGACGGGAAAAAGGCGAAAAACATGGCGAAGCGGCTCGGGCTGGACGGCGCGGTGTCGGACATCCATTCATTCCGCAACGAAGTCGACGCGGTTGAGGTTTTCGACCCTCCCGGTGGCCGTGTGGAGCTTGTGGAGCGCCTTTTGAAAGCGGGAAAATATGTGTCGGTGCAGAAACCGTTCGCAGAAAACATGGAGGACGCGAGGGTAATGGCGCGAGCCGCGAAAAGTTCCGGCGCGTTTCTCCGCGTCAACGACTACGCGCTTTTTTACGAGCCCTACGTGAGGCTGAAAAAGATGATCCGCTCGATGGAGATCGGCGAAGTCTGCGCGATACGCTTTCACTCGAACCTCGCCGGCGGGGGCGGGTGGGGCCCGTTGCCGGAGTACCTGAAGGACGGAAGGGTTCTTTTCCATCCCGCGTTCGACAGGTTCGCGCTTGCCATCGACCTGCTCGGCGACGTGGATTCGGTGATCGCCGGCATCAACCCGATGCGCCCCCGCAAGGGCGGGCAGGGCGTGGTCGGCTTCAAGTACAAAGCGCCCGGCTGCTACGGCCACTTCGATCTCACCTACGCGCCGCAGACGGCGATCCGCACCGACGGCCTCCCGTGCGACGATACAATCGAGGTGGCGGGCACGGACGGGATAATCTGGGCGCGGCACTTCCACGGGAAGATGACCGAGGAGCCGTCCATCGAGGTGAGGCGGGGGAAAAAGTGCTACAGCATGGGCATCGGGAGCGGGATGCGAACCGAATGGACCGACAGCCTGCGCGCCTCCGCCGGGCATTTCCTGAAAAGCATTTCAAGGTCGCGCCGGCCGCGGCTTTCCGGTCGGGACGCGATGAAGGCGCTCAAATTTCTGGCGGCGGCGCAGGAAGCGAGCGACATGAGATCGGAAGTAAAATTATAGTTCTGGGAAAAACCGCTTTGGGCGCTGTATGTTTTTAATGGAAATCTACAGTAGAGTGGGGTGAGTGATTTCTGCGAAAAGCGGGGGAAACTCGCAGTTTATGGAATTTACCAAAATTCCAAGCCTAACCCTATTCCCCCAGACCCCATTCCCCAAAAATTTATCATGGGTATCCCCTTATTTACACTAAGGTCAATCACCTGATACTGCTCTACCGACTTTATCAGCCAAATCATTCTCTACCATTGCGCCGCACTCGCATCTTTCATGATGCTTAGAAACACCTTCTTGAATACTGAATTCAATTGTTCTTCCGCATTTAAGGCAAACAGTCCTTATTGATTTAATTGTTTCCTTTCCCTTTCCAAAGGCTTTTTGCATCAGCACCATTAGTTCGGTCAAATCAATCAGAATAATTTTGTTTTTTAATGCGTATTCAACTGCCGTCTGTGAAAACTGCCCAGTTGTAATAAAATATCCCTTTTCTGTATTTGTATCGTGCATTGCCGCACGAAATTTTTGCATCATAGGACGACCTATTTTTCTATTCACATCGAATTTCTTGCATTCATATATATATTTAACACCTCCTTTAATTAAAAGCCCATCGAACCCACCATCGCTTGAAAATGAAGTTTGTTGAACTGAATACCCCAATTTATCAAACATTTCCGCACAAAGATTCTCGAATTCATATGGCCCCAAACTCAATACTGATTCGCTGGTTTGAGACAATGTGTTGACTACCTTTTTAAATTCCTCTGATTTAACTTTTTCAAATTCATTTCGAATTTCTTGTTGTTTTTTATTCTCTTCCTTTATTTGCTTTCTTTTCTCCTTTTCTCTCGCCATCCTTTCTTTTTCAGCGTGTTCTCTCGCCATTATCCGAAATCTTTCCTCGGTTAACAACCTTTCTCTCTGCAGTTCTTCTTCCTGTATTTTTTCCAAATATTGAATATGCCGTTCAGCTTCGGCCTTCCGAGATATTTCTCTTTCAACTTCTCCCTGAGTAACTATTTTGCTTGCGATCAGTGCTGAAATAACTGAGATAATTAAAAGAGGAAATGTTCTGGGCTCATTGTAAACACCATATCCAATAAAAATCAAAGCCGGTATTGCGTACCAATAACAAGAAACATCAGATGGGAAATAATCCCTGCCCCCGAAAATGGTAGAAATAATCAACATCATAAATTCAATTAAAAACAGCAGAAATAATCCTGAACCCCATTCTTCTTTCCATGCTCCCACCCAAAATAAAAAAAATACTAAAAATGATACGACCCAAAGAATCGACCTGAACTTGACAATTCTTGATTCAACAGCTTTTGATGAATTGAAAATATATTTCTCAAAAAAAACTCTTTTTAAGATACGTCCACGTGATTTACTCAATG
>JBDRBD010000005.1:0-2655 GCA_043823025.1 Candidatus Omnitrophota bacterium
AGCAGCGGTTGCTGCTTCGGCACACTGGTTAATCACCGCCTCGCAGGAATCGCTAGGAAGTGAAGAGTTGGGAAAGCGCGATTTCGTAAACCGTACAGGCCGACGTAGCTCAATGGTAGAGCAATGGTTTCGTAAACCATAGGTTGGAGGTTCGATACCTCTCGTCGGCTCCACTTGGCTTATCGCATAGGGCGTATTTCGGATGGTGAAAAACAACAGGACATTTTTGGATTACAGAAAGGAAAAAGATCCCATGGTTTACGGAATTGCGCAAGAGGAAACCTGGCGGGTTTTCCGCATCATGTCGGAATTCGTGGATGGGTTTGAGGAGCTTGCCTCTGTCGGACCCGCGGTTTCCGTGTTCGGATCCAGCCGGGCAAAGCCGGGAAGCGAAAATTACAAAAAAGCCGAAAAACTGGGGCGTCTTCTGGTCAAGGAAGGGTATGCCGTTATTACCGGGGCCGGCCCCGGCGTCATGGAAGCCGCCAACAAGGGGGCGACAGAGGCCGGCGGAAAATCCATCGGCCTCAACATCCAGCTCCCTTCCGAACAGAAGCCCAATTCCTACGTCAAAACCATGCTGGAATTCCGTTATTTCTTCTGCCGCCGCGTCATGTTTGTGAAATACGGGAAGGCCTATGTGATGCTGCCGGGCGGTTACGGGACCTTGGATGAGCTTTTTGAAATCGTCACGCTGATTCAGACGCGCAAAATTTCGCCGGTTCCGGTGATTCTTCTCGGGAAAAAGCACTGGGAAAAATTTCTGGCTTGGGCGCGGGAGGTCCTTCTGGCTGGCCGCCTCATCGACGCCGGAGATCTCAACATCTTTCAGATTGTCGATACGCCCGAGGAGGTCATTCAGATCATCCGGGATCTCCGCAAAAATAAAAATTCAAAGAAAAAAGTAAACCCCATTAGAAAACGAGCTCTAACAGGGTAAAGGGAGGATGCCATGGGTACCGTTCTTGAAGTGAGTGATGCCAATTTCAAAAAAGAAGTGCTTCAGTCGGAACAGCCCGCGATTGTTGATTTTTGGGCGTCCTGGTGCGGACCCTGCCGCATACTTTCCCCCATCGTTGAGGATGTTGCAAAAGAGACGAACGAGGTCAAATTCTGCAAGTTGAATGTCGATGACAATCCCGAGCAGGCAGGGACGTTTCAAATCATGAGTATTCCCACCCTGATTTTTTTTAAGAAGGGGCAGGTGGTGGACAAGGCCGTCGGGTTGGTTTCGAAAGAGGAATTGACGAACCGCATCAACATCCTTCTGGGGGAATCGTGAATCGCATCGCCGTTTTCTGTTCAGGTCACGGAACTAACCTTCAGGTCATCCTCGACGCCTCTCGCAAAAAGAAGCTGAAGGCGACGGTTGTGCTCGTGGTCTCGGATCGTAAGCGCGCTTTTGCGCTAGAGCGGGCCCGGCGCGCCGGAGTTGAAACTTTGATTTTTTCCGCGCGGATTTTCCCGTCCCGCGAGCGGTATGAACAGGCGCTGATTCAATCGCTCAAATCCCGCCGGGTTGAGGCGGTTGTCCTTGCCGGATTCATGCGAGTCCTCAGCCCGACATTTGTCCAGGCCTACCGCCACCGCATCCTCAATATCCACCCGGCACTTCTTCCGTCTTTCCGGGGCATGACCGCTGTTCAGGATGCATTGGCTCAAGGAGTGCGCTGGACCGGCGTCACCGTCCATCTGGTCGACGAAGGCGTCGATACCGGTCCGATCGTGCTGCAGGAAGTTGTTCCGGTGAAACCCAATGACACCGAAGCAAGTCTTCATGAACGGATTCATCGGGTGGAGCATCGGCTTTATCCTCGGGCGATCGCCTTACTTCTTGAGAAGAAGCTCCGCGTCGTAGGGAGAAAGGTTGAAATCCTTCGGTAGGAGCAACTCGGCAAGATCCATTTTCTTGTGTCGGTAACGCTCCAGGTCGTCCCGGCCGATGACAAAATTTTGATGCAGGTAAGGTATTTGGATCGTCACATTCCTGAAGGCCTCGAAGTGATATCCCCGAAAAACCTCCAGAACCACGTCCAGCATCAGGGCAAAGATTTTTTTCTCGCTTTCCGCATCAATGGGCTTCCTGAGGGCAAATCCCCGGTCTTGGACATCTAGCGACAGCGCGAAGTCTCCCGCCGGCTTGCCTTGGGTTTTTCCGTCCGCGTCCGTTTGAGCCTCGACAAATTTTCCCTTGACGGTCCGGAGTTCCAACTTGTTTTTGAACAGCGCTTCTTCCTCAAGCCGCATTTTAATCCGGAACGCCATCTGCTGGGCGAGGAACTGTTCGAAATGCACTTCCTCAAGGTTGAAGTGTTCGTTCCCCTCCTTGAAGATGCCGAGGTCGAGCCCGAATTCGAATAACATCCGTTTGTTGAATTCGCCGCGGGAGAGGTCCTGAAGCCAGAACCGGCGAAGATCCTGCACGTAGCGGATCAGTTTGAGTTCGATGCCGGGAATCCGCTTGTCTTGTGCCACCACGACATAAAAGTCGGGCGGATCGTTCGTGCTCAAGACGACGCGGGAGGTGGAAAGGATGACGCCGTCCAACTGATCCCCGACTTCCGGAGAAAGGCGCAGCGTGGAATCGAACAGCTTTTCCAGCGGGACATAGACGCCCAGCGTTTTCCCGACGCGCTGCACCGTGACATTCATCCC
>JBDRBD010000006.1:0-6360 GCA_043823025.1 Candidatus Omnitrophota bacterium
AGCACTCATCCGTTCCGGGGATACGATTCTGACGCATTGCAATACGGGGGCCTTGGCGACGGTGGGCGTGGGGACAGCGCTCGGGGCAGTGTTCCGCGCCAAGGAGCTCGGAAAAAAGATTTCGGTGTATGCGACGGAAACCCGCCCCTTATTGCAGGGTGCGCGGCTGACCAGTTGGGAGCTTCAGAAAAAGAGAATTCCGGCGACCCTGGTCTGTGATACGGTCGTCGGGGACTTATTCCGGAGAAAAAAAGTAAAAAAAGTTTTTGTCGGCGCCGACCGCATCGCGCAGAACGGGGACACGGCCAATAAAATCGGAACCTACACCATTGCCTCGCTGGCTAAGATGCACCGTATTCCTTTCTATGTGGTTGCCCCCCTGTCTACGTTTGATTTTTCAATCGCGGGCGGCCGTTCCATCCCCATCGAAGAACGAAAGGGCGAAGAAGTTTCGGCCCCTTTCGGGGTGCGGATCGCTCCCAGAAAGACGCGTATCTACAACCCCGCCTTTGACGTGACGCCGGCGCATCTCATATCGGCTTTTGTGACGGACGGCGGGATCGTTCATCCGCCTTATTCAAAAACCCTTCGAAAGCTGAGACGACGGAAATGCTCATGAAGTTTGAAAAACCCGTTGTTTTTCTGGACCTTGAGGCCACCGGGGTGTGGCCCGAGAAAGACAGGATTATTGAAATTGCCCTGATCCGGATCGAGCTGGACGGCTCCGAAAAGACCTTTCATGCGCGTTTCAATCCGGAAATGAAAATTCCTCCGCAGTCGATCGCGATTCATCATATCACCGACGAGGATGTCAAAAACGCGCCGACCTTCCGCGAGCGCGCCCGGGAAGTCGCATCTTTTCTGGAGGGCGCGGACCTCGGCGGATTTAGTCTAGAGCGCCTGGACATTCCGCTTCTCGTGAAGGAATTCGGTCTGGCGGAACTTCCTTTTCAGTTCGATCAGTGCCGTCTCTTCGACGTGCAGAAAATTTTCGTGCTCAAGGAGCCCCGCGACCTTGAGACGGCCTGCCGTTTTTATCTCAAAAAGGACCTTGAGAACGCCCATTCCGCCATGGCGGACGCGCGGGCGACGCTGGATGTGTTTTGGGAGCAGCTCCAGAAATATCCGGACCTGCCCCGCGAAGGAGAAGCCCTTTTCCAGGCGACGCGGCTCGATGGATGGGTTTATGTCGACACGACACAGCGTTTCCGGTGGTGGAACGGAGAAGCCTATTTTAATTTCGGGAAAAAGGGGATTTATGGGAAATCGCTTCGGGAAGTCGCCAAGGAGAATCCGCAATATCTCCTTTGGATGCTGGACCAGGATTTCTCGCCGGAGGTCCTGTGCATCGCCTCCGATGCCTTGAAAGGAAACTTCCCGAAACCAAAGGAAGAAACTCGAAGCGGGAGACGATGAAACCTGTTGCACTGACGATTGCCGGTTCCGATCCTTCGGGAGGAGCAGGAATTCAGGCGGACCTCAAGACGTTCCATCAGTTTGGCGTCTACGGGATGAGTGTTGTCACACTCCTCACCGTTCAGAATACGCAGCACCTCCGCCGGGCGAAAATATTGGAGGCATCCTTTGTCCTGGAACAGCTGGACGCATTGCTGGATGATTTTTCTCCGAACGCCGCCAAGACCGGCGCGCTCGGTTCCGCAGAGATCGTCGAGGCGGTGGCGGAGCGCGCAAAGCACTTCCGTTTTCCGCTGGTGGTGGATCCGGTGATGGTCAGTAAACACGGGGTCCGCCTTATGGAGCCGGCAGCAGAAGTCCTTTTGGCGCAGCGGCTTTTGCCGCAGGCGGCCCTTGTGACGCCGAACATCCAGGAGGCCGAAGTTCTTTCCAAGCGGAAGATCGAGGACGACGCATCCTTGCTGGACGCCGCCAAGGCAATTCTTCAGCTCGGCGTCAAAGCGGTACTCATAAAAGGGGGGCACCGGCAGGACGATGCGACGGATTTTTTGTGCACCCCGGAGGGCGTTCAGCAATTTGCTGCAGCACGGCTGGAGACACCCCACACGCACGGCACCGGATGCACGTATTCTGCAGCCATTACGGCGGTTTTGTCGCAAGGGAAGGCGTTGGCCGACGCCGTTTCCACTGCCAAGCGGTATGTGACGGAAGCTATTGCGACCGCCCCGAAGCTGGGGCGCGGACAGGGACCGGTCAACCATCATGCCTCATTTTAGTTTTTCACCGACGTCTTTAAATCTTTTCCTCGATTGCCCGAGGTGCTTCTGGCTTCACTTCAACCGGGAAATCCGCCGGCCGCGGGGCGCTTTCCCGTCGCTTCCTGGCGGAATGGACCGCGTGATCAAGGAATACTATGACATCTACCGTAAGAAGCAGCAGCTTCCGCCGGAGCTGGAGGGAAAAGTCGAGGGTCTTTTATTTGAGGACACTGCCGTTCTTGAAGATTGGCGGAATTGGCGGAAGGGACTTTCATTGGAAGACGGAAGGCTCGACGTGACTCTCAAGGGAGCCCTTGATGATTGCCTCATCAGAGACGGCCTGCACCATCCGCTCGACTATAAAACGAAAGGGTCCGCCCCGACCCTGGAGGATGCCAGGCGCTATTATCAGAACCAACTCGACTGTTATGCCCTGCTCCTGGAATCCAACAAGCGGCCGGCGGGTTCTTTCGGGTATCTTGTTTATTATTACCCCGGGAAGGTGGGGGAGAAAGGGATCGTCCAATTTCAGGTCGAACCGTTCAGACTGGAAATCGATCCTTTTCGTGCGAAGGAAAGAATGAAAGAGGCCGTAACACTTCTGAAGAGCCCGGAACCGAAAAGCGTCCATTGCGAGTATTGTGAGTATACGGGGAGTTTTGAATGAAACTGCTTCGGCTTGGAGAATTTGGTCTCATCAAAAGAATCAAGGAGACGGTCGGAAGAATGCCTCATGCCGTCGAGGGGATCGGAGATGACGCGGCCGTTCTTCCGTGGACCGAGAAGGAAGATCTTCTTTTTACCACCGACATGATTCTGGAAGACGTGCATTTTACGCTGAAGGGAGCGACCCCTTTTGACATTGGGTGGAAGGCCCTGGGGGTGAATCTCAGTGACATTGCGGCGATGGGGGGTCTTCCGCTCTATGCCGTCGTGGCCCTGGGGGCGCCTGTCAAACTGCCGGTGACCTTTTACGACCATCTCATTTGGGGGATGAAGGTCCTTGGCCAGCGTTTTGACACCCTCATCGTCGGAGGCGACACCGACCGTTCAGAGAAGTTGATTGTTTCCATCGCCCTTCTGGGAAAGGTTGAGAGACAGAATGCCGTCTTGAGAAGCGGCTCGAGGGTCGGGGATATTCTTTGCGTGACCGGAACGCTGGGGGGTTCCCGAAAGGGGAAGCACCTTTCCTTTATCCCGCGTCTTTTGGAGGCGAGGTGTCTGGTGAAGCATTTCCGTCCCTCCGCCATGATTGATGTTTCCGACGGCGTTGCCAGCGATGTAAGACGGATTTGTGAGGAGAGCGGAGTCGGGGCGCTCGTGGAAGGAAGCGCCATTCCTCTTTCGAAGGGCGTCACGGTCAAAGAAGCGCTTACGGATGGAGAAGATTTTGAGCTCCTTTTCACCCTGCCGCCGCAAAAGGCCTCACGGCTACTTCGCAAAAAAGAACTGTTGAAGTGCCCCGTGACGGCGATCGGAAAAATCGTCCCCCAAAAATCCGGTATTCACCTCCGCACCGCGAAGGGAACCGTTTCTTTAAAGGAACCCATCCACCATTTTTGACGTGAGGCCGCCGATTATTACGATCACTTCGGCGCAGGCATCGCCCTTTTGCGGGTGGACCGGATCGAAGTGCTTGAGGTCATTTCCGACGAATGAAAAAAGAAATTCTTTCCGAAAGCAGGACGGAGACGGTGGCCATTGGAAAGCGCCTCGGGGAAAGTTTTCGGGGCGGGGAGGTGGTGGCCCTTGTCGGGGAACTCGGCTCCGGGAAGACCACCTTTGCCAAGGGGATTGCCCAGGGACTCGGGATTTCACGGCGCGTTCCGGTCACGAGCCCGTCGTTTGTTTTGTTGCGCGAGTATCAGGGGAAAAAACTTCCGCTTTATCACGTGGATGCCTACCGCCTGACAAGACCCGGGGACCTTTTGCGGCTTGAACAGGAAATCGGCCTTGAGGATTACCTTTACGGCAGAGGCGTCTCTGTTCTGGAGTGGGCGGACCGGCTGGAGGAGCTTTTGCCGGAAGAGTATCTCCGGGTGGAATTTTTTTATGTCGATCCCGCGAGGCGGCGTCTTTCGCTTCATCCGGTCGGAAAACGCTACAAAAATTTGGTCAGGGTCTTGTGATGAAATCTTTGAAAAACCCACTTTCGACGCGGATGGCCGCAGATTTGTTGCGGATTACCGCGGATTTAGCGTCTGGAATATCCGCGGACATCCGCCTAGGAATCCGCGAAAATCCGCGTTTGGGATATTTTTCAGAGGCCTCGCGATGAAATGGATTGCCATGGATACGTCGACCGAATATCTTTCCCTTGGGATCTCCGAAGGCGAAGAAGTTCTCTATGCGCAAACAGTATTTTTGGAGCGGAAACATTCCACAGAACTGCTTCCCTTTTTAGAGAAGGCGCTGGAGCAAGTGAACTTTTCAATCGAGGAGACGGGCGGCTTCATTGTAGGCCTCGGTCCCGGCTCCTTCACGGGACTTCGCGTCGGGGTCTCCATGGTCAAGGCGATGGCCTCAAGCCTCGGAAAGCCGCTGGTGGGGATTCCGACCTTGGATTGCCTTGCGTTCGCCGTTCCGGAAAATGCGGCGTCCATTGCCGTTCTAGTGGACGCCAAAAGAAATCAGATTTATGCCGCACGTTATGAGAAGAAAAACACGCACCTTCGGAAAATAACCAAGGAAAGGGTGATGCTCCCGGAATCGTTTCTGAAATCTCTGAAGGGCGAAACCCTTTTCCTGGGCGATGGCGCCGTCCTTTACCGGGATTTAATCCAAAAAAGGATGGGCCCGAAGGCGCGTTTTGCCGAGCCCGCATACAATATCCCAAATCCCGAAGCGCTGATTGCACTGGGGCGCGCGCACTTTGAGGAAGGCAAGCTGGAAAATCCGAAAACGCTCGTTCCCTTGTATCTTTATCCAAAAGATTGTATGATAAAGAAAGGTTAGAGTTGAGAAAGAGGGCGTCATGCAGTTTGCTTCAGCGATCACTCAGGAAAAAGACCCGGCGCAGGCCGTTTCCATCCTTGTCCAGGAAATTCGGATGGTTCTTCCTCAGAACCCGCACCTCGCGCTCCTCTTTGTAAGCACTTCCTATGAAGCCGAGTGGAAATATCTTGTTCCCGAGTTAAGGCGCTCCCTCGGTTTTCCGCTCCTCATCGGCTGCAGTTCCAGCGGCGTCATCGGGCACGATCTTGAACTGGAATTCCTCCCGGCCATGTCTCTGGTCGCAGCGTACCTTCCGGACGTGATGCTGCATCCTTTCATGGTCAGCCCCATTGAGCTTGAGCTTTCCTACGATACGGGAAAGCGCTGGACCTCCCATCTAGGCGTGTCCAAGAAAGATTTCCCTTCCTTTATTATTATTCCCGAGCCCCTGAGCTGCAATGCCTCAAAGCTTCTCGAAGACCTCAATCAGGATTTCAGCCGGCAGCCTGTGGTCGGGGGGCTGGCGAGCGGTTCTGGAGATCTCGGCGGAAATTTTCTTTTTCTGAATGACGAGGTCTTTCGGGAGGGAGCCGTGGGCGTGGCGCTTACCGGAAATATTGCGCTGGAAACCATTGTGTCACAAGGCTGCCGTCCCATCGGAGAGCGCTATATCGTGACCGAAGCGGATGATAATGTCCTGATTGCGCTGAGAGGGAAGCCCGCTATTGAAGTCTTGCAGGACCTGTTTTCCCGTCTTTCACCGCAGGACCGGGGCCTGGCGCAGCACGCCCTGTTCCTGGGCCTTGCCGCGGATGAGATGCGGCCGGAATTCAAGCGGGGAGATTTTCTGATCCGGAACATCGTCGGCGCCGACCCCATGACCGGCGCGCTCCTCATCGGAGAACGGCTTTCCGTCGGTCAGACCGTCCAGTTTCATCTGCGTGACGCAAAGACTTCCGAAGAGGATCTTCGCGTTTTGTTGAAGGCGCTCGCTCCCTCTTTCAAATCCCGTCCGCCGCGGGGGATGGTCGTTTTCAACTGTCAGGGGCGCGGGAAGGGGCTCTACGGAACGTCTCATCATGATATTCGGATCATCCGATCCTTTGTCGGAGAATCCGCCATCGCCGGTTTTTTCTCAAACGGCGAGATCGGACCGGTGGGCGGAAAAGCGTGCCTCCATGGCTATACGTCAAGCCTTGGGATTTTCAGAGAGAAGCAGTTAAAGGAGGTCTAATGAAGACACAAGTTATGG
>JBDRBD010000007.1:0-4213 GCA_043823025.1 Candidatus Omnitrophota bacterium
CGCTGTACCGCTTGCCTGCCTCGCCGACAGGCGGGCAACGCCCAGCGTGCATTGCTGCGCTTGCCGTTCGCCCTCACTCGTCCCTCACTTCGTTCGGGACGCCATGCCCGCTCGGCCTGCGCACATGCGGCTCAGGCAAAAGCCTCGTGTCTTTCCAAGGTGAGACCATGCCTGTCTACTCTGAAACAAAAGAAATCAAGACCAAGGGGAACAACGACTGCGTTGATCTGACGGGGGATGTGGCGCAGGTCGTGAAAAAGTCCAAAATACGGTCCGGCCTTGCGACAGTCTTTGTCTCCGGCTCAACGGCAGGCGTGACAACGGTAGAGTACGCCAAAGGGGCGGTTCAGGACTTGAAGGATACGTTTGACCGCCTGATTCCCCGGAGTCTTCCTTATAAGCACCCGATGGACTGGGGCGATGACAATGCCCATGCACACCTTCGCTCCGCCCTTCTCGGCCCTTCCTTAACTGTTCCCGTCGTCGATGGAAAGCTGCAACTCGGCACCTGGCAGCAGATTGTTCTCCTTGACTTCGACACCCATCCCCGAAGCCGCAGATACGTGATTACAATGATAGGAGAGTAATTCGCTGAAAGTTGCCCGGATCCAACACCGATGGATTCAAAGGACCAGCAGTTTTGCATCCATCGCGGAGCTGAGGAAGGTGGTGTACCCGACGACGCCGTCCAGCGCTTTAGTCTTTGTTGCGTCGAGCCGGAGGAAGGATACCGACTGCGAACAGCCGTAGATTTTCACGACCCCTTTTTCCTTGGCCTGCCGCAGGAGATCCGTGACGCTCGGGATCCGTCCATCCTCGATTCCCTCCGCATAGACAGCGCTCATCTTCTCATCGTCCAGGGCCGGTTTTGCTTCATCCAACGTCCCATTGACATAACGGGAGAGAGCGTCATAGGTGAGGAAAAGATGGGCCTCTTGGCCCATCGCGACCGCTGTCGCTGCGAGGGTTGCCATGAGGTGAAGTTTATCGTAGGAACTTCCCTGAACAATGATCGCTATTTTTTTGTTTTTTTCCATGTTCTGCCTGCCGTGTCGAGTCCTTTATCCCTTTAAGGAGTGAATGTTCCTCCGAAGACACCGCCCTCGTCGATCGTCACCGTCTCTCCGTTATTGGAGCCCCTCCTGCGCGTGGCGGCTGCGGTGAAAGCGCCGCAGTCGTTGGGCGGCATGCCTCCCACAACAATAGGGGTGGTGTACGTCCAATTGATCTGGTCCGGATCGTTGGGGGTTGTGATGTAATTGTTGTTCACTAAGTTTGCGAGACCCGTGTAGGTTCCGTAGTGATTGCACCATTCTTTTTCTGCGGCATAAATGGCCTGGAGGTTCAGGCGCGCCGCCCTGCCTCTTGCGGCTTCTGCAGTTTGATGGCCTATGATGGCTCCGCCTCCGATGAGAGTTGTAACAATCACAATGACAATGAGTAACTCCGCCAGCGTGAAAGCTTTTTTCATAGAAGGACCCCTCCGGCTTGGTAGGCGATCCGCAGGAACGGTGCAGGATAGAGGCCTACCAGGAGCGTCAGAACCGCCAGGACGATCAGCACCAAGCGGAGCCCCCCTGCTGCTGAGAGTATGACAGGGCGGCTTTCTTCCAGCATGTACATTCCTCGGACCACACGAAAATAATATACCAAAGCCAGAACATTATTCAAAATGCCGATGACCGCCAGAAGATAGAGGCGCGACTGGATGGCGCTTGCGAAAAGGTAGAATTTTCCGACAAACCCGGCTGAAGGAGGGATGCCTGCCAGGGAGATAAAAAACAATAACAGGCATAATCCCCAGAAGGGGTGTTTTTGGGCAAGGCCTTTGAAGCAGTCGATGGATTCCGGGGCGTTTTCCTGGGGCAAAAGGAGCATCATGAAGAATGCGCCCAGATTCATCAGGGCGTACGCGATAAAGTAAAAAAGGACGGCAAAGAGGCCTATCGGCGATCCTGCCGCCACCCCCATCAAAAGGTAGCCTGCGTGGGCAATGCTGGAATACGCCAGCATCCGCTTGAGGTTTTCCTGAGACAGCGCCAGGAGATTTCCGACCGTCATCGTCAGAATCGAAAGGATGACGATGAACGTCTGCCATTCTCCGAAAAGGGGGTTCCACAGGACCGTGACGACGCGCAGGAGCGCGGCAAAACCGGCTGCCTTGGAAGCCACCGAAATGAAGCCCGCGATCGGCGTCGGACTCCCTTCGTAGGCATCCGGAACCCACATATGAAACGGGAAAGCGGAAATCTTGAAGGCCAGACCGCAAAGAAGGAGTCCTTTCCCGACAAGGAGCATTTTGGGAGGCGGCCCCTGAATGAGGAAATCATGCATTTTGGAAAGGTCTGTGGTGGCCCAGAAGCCGTAAAGCAGGGCGATGCCGTAAAGAAGGACCCCTGAATTGAACGCGCCCAGGATGAAGAATTTCAAAGCACCCTCGAGGGAAGCCTCTCTTTTTTTCAGAAAGCCCACGAGCGCATAGCTTGAAATCGTCATGAGTTCAAGACCGAGGTAGATGGAGAGAAGATCACTTCCCGATGCCGTGACCATCATGCCGACCGCGGCAAAGAGGAGCAGGACGAAGTATTCCACGCGGAGCGCCTTAAGGGCCTTCAAGTAACGGAAGGAAACGAGGAGTGTCATGACTGCCGCGGCGAGAAAAATCAGTTTAAAAAAAACGGCATAAGCGTCGACGGTAAAAAGGTGGTCGAATAAAAAAACCCGCCTGCTCCACAGGGCTCCTGTCGCGACGGCGGAAGCGAGGAGGCCTATGAGGGCCCCTGTCCCGAGAAGTGTTTTTCGGGGCGGGGGAAGAAATGGATCTGCGAGAAGCAAAAGAAGGCCGAACCCCACAAGGATCCCTTCAGGGAGCAAATAGAGCAGGTCCTGGGCTCTGAAAGAGAAGGTCAGGGGTTCCATTGGAAAATGATTGCCTCCTGCGCCGTCTGGTGCAGCTGAGCGATGGTGGCTTCGGAAATTTTGAGAAACGGCTTCGGATAAAGTCCGATCCAGACGATCAGAAGAAGAAGGGGGGCCATGTAAATGATTTCTCGGCCCCGGCAGTCTTGAAGCGTCTTGTTTTGAGGAGGGTCGAGGGTTCCGAACATAACCCGCTGATAGAGCCAAAGAAAATAGGCGGCTCCGAGGACGATTCCGATCACCGCGACGCCAGCATAGACAAATTTGGCCTGGAAGGCCCCCAGAAGAATCAGGAATTCCCCGATAAAGTTGTTGAGCCCGGGAAGTCCGATCGAGGACAACATCGTGATTGCAAAGAAAGCGGCAAAGACGGGCATCCGGTGGGAAAGGCCGCTGTATTGGGCAATGAGATAGGTGTGGCGCCTCTCATAAAGCATCCCCATGATTAAAAAGAGGGCCCCGGTCGTAAGGCCGTGATTGACCATTTGAAGAAGCCCGCCCGCCAGACCCTGAGGCGTCAGAGAATAAATCCCCAACATCACGAATCCCATGTGGCTGACGCTGGAGTAGGCGACCAGTCTTTTCATGTCGGTCTGCGCCATTGCGACAAAAGCCCCATAGATAATTCCGATGAGGGCGAGGACGGCGATTGCCGGCGCAAAGAGATAACTGGCTTCACGGAAGAGCGTTAAGCCGAAGCGGAGAAATCCATATGCGCCCATTTTCAGAAGCACGCCGGCCAAAAGCACGCTTCCCGCCGTTGGGGCCTCGACGTGGGCGTCCGGGAGCCAGGTGTGGAACGGGAACATCGGGACTTTGATGGCAAAGGCGATGAAGAATGCCGAAAAAATCCAAAGTTGGAAATGGAGGGGCAGTGACATTCGAGAGAGTTCCAGAAAGTCAAAGGTGCCTTTTCCGGTTAGCGGGCTAGCGCTCAGAAAATAAAGCGCCAGGATGCCAAGCAGCATGCACACACTTCCGAAGAGGGTAAACAGGAAAAATTTGATTGCGGCATAAAGACGTCTTTCATGCCCCCACACACCAATCAAAAAGTACATCGGAACCAGCATGACTTCCCAAAAGACGTAGAACAGAAAAAGGTCAAGGGCCATAAAAACGCCGAGCATCCCGGTTTCGAGGAGAAGGAGGGAAACGTAATACTCCTTTTCCCGCTGGGTGACGGCGGAGAAGGAAGAAAGCACTGCGACGGCAGAGAGAAGCGCGGTGAGAAGCACGAGGGGAAGGCTGATGCCGTCGACGGCCATGAAATAATTGACTCCGATGACCTCGATCC
>JBDRBD010000008.1:0-6543 GCA_043823025.1 Candidatus Omnitrophota bacterium
GCGGTACCGGACGTCACGCGATAGAGCTAACGAAAAGGGAATATAACGTGACCGGTGTTGACCTTTCCGAGGATCAGATCAAAAGGGCAAGTGAAAAGGCCAAAGAGGCCGGGGTGACGATCGACTTCCAAATACAAGACGCGCGCAATCTTCCTTTTGACAGCGAATTTGATCTGGCGATCATGCTCTGCGAGGGCGGTTTTTCTCTCATGGAAACAGATGAGATGAACTTTGAGATCCTCAAGAACGCAACAAAAGCGCTTAAAAGTAAAGGCAAGCTCATTTTCACCGCATTAAACGGATTGTTCCCGCTGTTTCATTCTGTCAATGAATTCTATGAGTCAGCGCAGAAAGAAGGCCAGTCCCAGTGTAAGGAGTGCTCCTTTGATCTGATGACTTTTCGTGATCATAACACCGTTGTTTTTGAGGACGATTCCGGCAATAAAAGGGAGCTTAAGTGTAACGAGCGCTATTATGTACCAAGCGAGATCACCTGGCTTCTCAAAAGCCTTGGATTTAGAAAAATTGATATCTTTGGCGCAAAACTCGGCTCGTTTTCGAGAAAAAATAAACTAACCACTGAAGATTTTGAAATGCTTGTTGTTGCGGAAAAATGAAAGAAAATAAGAAAAAAGTTTATCTTAAATATTGGGGATGTCAGATGAATGATCTGGATTCGGAGATCATTCTGGGGATGCTTCGGGAGCGGGGGTATGTGCCGACCGAGAAGGAAAGCGAGGCGGACATTATCCTTTTCAATACCTGTTCGGTGCGGCAGCATGCGGAGGACCGCGTTTTTGGAAAAGTCGGGGAGTTGAAAAACTGGAAGCGGGAGCGCCCGGACGGGGTCATCGGGATCGTGGGCTGTATGGCGCAGAACCATAAGGAAGCGCTCTTTGGCAAATTCCCCCACCTTGATTTTATCTCCGGGCCCCGGAATATTTACGACATCCCGGAACTCATCGAGCGGGTTCAGGGTGAAGGGACGCGCCTTTCGGCAGTGGACAAAGTAGAAAGGCCGCAGGTGGGAGGCCGCCCCATTTCCCGGAAAGGGAAGGTCAAGGCGTGGGTTACAGTGATGGAAGGATGCCATCACCGGTGTTCCTTCTGCATTGTTCCAGCGGTGCGGGGGACCGCACAGAGCCGGCCGCTTCCGATGATTCTGGAGGAAGTCAAGGCGCTTGATGCGGCAGGGTATAAGGAAATCACGCTGATCGGGCAGGTGGTGGATGCGTATGGGCGCGACCTCACACCTCCGACGGATTTTGCGGCGCTTCTTGAAGCAGTCGACGGAGTTTCCGGAGGCATCCGGAGGATTCGATTCACCACGAGCCACCCCCTCTACGCGAACGAGAAGCTCTTCGAGGTGATGAAAACGCATCCGCGAATCTGTGAACACCTCCATCTCCCCATACAGTCGGGTTCGGACGGAGTACTTTCCCGGATGCGCCGGGGATATACGGTTGAGACTTTCCGAAAAAAAGTCGAAAGCTTCCGGAAAGTTTTTCCGGAAGGAGCAGTTACAACCGATGCCATCGTCGGGTATCCGGGGGAAACGGAGGAGGATTTTAAAAAGACTGCCCGGCTCATGGAAGAACTCGCATTGGATGACGCTTATATCTTCAAGTTTTCCCCGCGGCCGGGAACTGATGCGGCGGGTTGCGCCGATGATGTGCCGCAAAAGGAAAAAGAATCGCGCAATCAGGAGCTCCTCAAACTTCAGGAAAAGATCCTTCAGAAGAAACTTGCGCGTTTTATCGGAAAGACCGTTGAGGTTCTAGTCGAAGGAAAAAGCAAGAAGGATAAATCGGAATACAAAGGAAGAACCCGGACTTCCCGCGAAGTGGTATTTGGCGCCGAAGGCGTAAGTCCGGGCGACGTTCTCTCCGTAAAAGTCCGCTCTCTTTACGGAAAGACCCTCTTGGGGGCTCTTGTATGATTCCCCTTTTTGTCTCCGCTTTTTTGCAGAATACCGGCATGACCATTGTCCTGATCGGTGTCATCTTCTACGCCATCGGCCGGTTTGAGGCGAGTCTCTTTCAGCTTGGGATTCTTTCCGGGCTCGGCGCCTTTGTGTTCATGGCGGGAGCGAAGTCAACAAAATACCTCGCCCACCGTTTCTCGCCCAAACAGCTGACCCTGTTCGGTGGTTTCTTATTCGCCCTGATTTCGGCCAGTTTCCCATTTCTTCCGTCCCTTTCCAGTCTCTTCTGGGTTTATCCGTTTGCGAGTCTTGCCATAGCGCTTTTCTGGCCGTCGCTGGAGAACTGGATTCTGTTGGAAAGTGATTCGAACCGCCTCAAGCAAAACGTCAGTTTCTACAATCTTTCCTGGAGTCCGGGGCAAATCATTGCACCCTTTGCGGCAGGATGGTTGTTTGAGAGGGGGATGGCGCTTCCCATCTGGGCCGGGGTTCTTGTGACAGTGCCGGTTTTTTTTCTCCTCAAGGCCTATCCGCTCAGGGCTTGTGCTGAGCGAAGTCGAAGCGCCCCGAAAATCGAACTAAAGCCGCAGCCGTCGAGCGGGGGGCCGCCCAGCAAGTTCCTGATTACCTGCTGGCTGTCCAATGTAGCCGCATGGTTTGCCGCGGCTATCTTCAGGAACCTTTTCCCGAAGTATGGACTCACCCTGGGTCTTTCACCGAGCACGATCGGGGCGTTTCTGCTCTTGATCGGAATCGGACAGGTCCTCTTTTTCTTCCTTTTGGGCCGTTTCCACGGGTGGGAAAACAAACCGAATTTTCTTTTCTTCTGGGAAGCGGCCGCGATATTGGCGCTTCTGGCGATTGCTGTTCGGTATCAACCACTCCTTTGGGCGGTATCCTTTTTCGCATTCGGTTGCTTTGCCGGGGTCGCCTATTCTGCAAGTCTTTTTGTCAGCTTGAAGGAGAGGGGACCTCATGGGGGCGGAGCAAGTTCCCATGAAGCCCTGATCGGGATGGGCATTTTTCTCGGACCGATCGTCGGGGGAAGCGTCGGCCGCTATTTCGGCGTCCAGGCGCCGTATGTTGCCGCTGCCGTCGTGGTGGGTGCCGTCCTTTTGGTTCAATACTGGCTTCTTCGGAACCGTTAGGGCGCGATGAAAAAACGGAAACCGAAACTCATTGTGATTGTCGGAGCAACGGCCAGCGGAAAGAGCCGCTATGCACTTCGCCTGGCCCGAAAAGTGAAAGGCGAAATCGTTTCTTTCGATGCGATGCAACTCTACAAAGGGTTTCCCGTTCTGACTAACCAGTCCGCCCGGGAAGACCAGAAGCGCATCCCGCATCACCTCGTCGGAGTTCTCCCGCTTTCCAAGGAGTTCAGCGCCGCAGCGTATGCCCAGGAGGCCGAGAAGGCCATTGAAGCGATTCTCCGTCGTGGAAAGGTGCCGATCCTCGTGGGAGGAAGCGGGTTTTACCTCAAGGCACTTTTGGAAGGGAAGCATGCGCCCGTTAAGGCGAAGTGTCGCATCCGGAAAAAATATATGCGCCTTTTTTCGGAAAAGGGGGGCGCCTACCTTTATGAGAAACTTCGCGCCATCGACCCTGAACGGGCCAAAACGATTCACCCCAACGATACGTACCGGATCATCCGGGCGCTTGAAATTTTTGAGGTGACCGGGAGGAAGCCCTCCGAGTTCGCCCGCGGGGGCGGTTTGAAGGATACGTATGAGATTGAGATGAAAGGGCTCCGCTGGGACCGGAAAGTGCTCTATGAACGGATCAACCGCCGGGTGGAGAAGATGATCCGGGACGGCGCTGTTGAAGAAGCAAGAAAATGTCTCAGGAAAAATTTGAGTCCCACCGCCAAGAAAATCATCGGCTTGGAAGAGCTGATGGCCTATCTCAAAGGGAAATCCTCCCTTGAAGAAGCCGTTGCCAAGATACAGCAGGCGACCCGCAATTACGCCAAGCGACAGGAAACCTGGTTCCGGAAGGAACAAGGAATCCGCTGGCTTCGAGGCTATTCCTAAGCTATCTCAAGATGAGTGACGATAGCAAAGGGCAGTGAGCGGGTGGCTCGGTGCAAAGGGCTCCCGCCGCCCGCAACGGAGTGAGGACGGCGGGAAAGGCACCGAGACAGGACCCGCTCAAGACCTTATCATCTAACCTTGGGGTCCTGCCGCGACTTTTTCCCAAATTCGGCATCGGCTTCGCCTGCTGGCGAATTTGGGAGCCCTAAGTCGCGTCACCCCTCGGTTAAATCGCCTTGGGACAGCCTAAAGTCTCTACCTCGTTTTTCCAGTAAGGACAAAGAAGGGATGGAGGAACCGGTAGAGGGTCGCCAGGCCCCTTTTCCTGAGGCGGTAGCGGTAGATTAACCATTCCCGGCTCGGGGAAAAGACCCGGTGGATGGATCGGAGGCGGTCTCGGGTCCGGTCGAGGAGAAGCCACTGAAAAGCGGCTTTTTTGGCAAGAGGAGAACAGGGTTTTACGGAAAAAGGAAGGGGTGTGTGAAAAATTTCCTGCGTTTCAAAAAGAATCTGCCGGAGGACGCGCTCGATACCCCATTCCTTGGCGGTTTGAAAAATTTTGTCCCAATTTGCTTCCTCTCCGTAACGGAGGACCCACCGGTCAATGTCCAGATACCACTTCGGGCCGTGGAACCGATGGACCAAACCGAGATGCATGGCGAGATGGATCAGTTGATGTTCGGGGCAGAATGTTTTGAAGGGGCGCCCAGAGATGGGATAAGGGACAGCGCGGTCCCACAACTCTTGTTCGTTGATCGTGACGATATCCTTCAAGCGTTCGTACTGTTCAAGATGCCAGTGGAGTTCAATCGCAGGCGCGTTTTCCTTGGAGAAATAAAGTTCCCCGCCGAACGTCATCTGTTCTGTTTCAAACTCAGCCTCCTTCATCTGATACCCCAGCCCTTGAAGGACAGCCCTTGCGCGCGGGACATCTTCTTTGCGGAGGTAAAGGTCCATGTCGACCATGGGACGCGCGGCGGGATCCGGATAGACCAGATAAGCCAGCGCCATTCCTTTTTGTACCAAGAAGAAAATCCCTTTCTTTTGAAAGGCGTCACCGATTTCAAAAAAGGTCTTTTCAAAAAGAAGCTGTCTCCCCGCGTTTAAGACAAAACTATTCTTCAAGCCTTCAAGCGTTTCTTGCGAAAAGCGGACCGAAGAGGCCGCAGGTGAAGTGAATAAATCCTCTCGGAAAGTTGAATAATAGAAATAAGGCCATAATCCATTGTCATTCAATAAGTTACGAACTTCATAAGGAAAGGTTTTTTGGAAAAGAACGGAATCTTTTTGAGCCGGTTTTTCCCCGAGAAGGCCCTGGGCGCCGACTTTTTTGAAAAGGGCACATGCGGCTTTATTTTGAAGTGAAACCTCGACCCGGAGCATTGCGGCACCTTCAAGACGGAGCATCTGGAATGCTTTTTTCAGCACGGCGCTCGCTATGCCCCGTCCGCGGTATTTTGCCCTGACGAAAAGCTGGGTCATATGCCACTCAGAAGGGCTCTCCCGTTCAGCGGTTTTGATTTCAAGACTTGCGATGACGTTTCCTTTCACTTTTGCGAAGAAGCGGTAGGCGTGCGTCAGATGGTTCGGAATCTTTCCTTTTGCGGTTGGAAACGGCAGGATTTCCCAGACTTTCGGAAAGGAATCGGGAGAAACCGGGATTCCCACCGAATATGTGACTTTCGGTCGGAAAAACAATCGGCAAAATCTGCGAAAAAGACGAAAAGACTGTAAACGGATCAAAGAAGGCCTCAGGTTTCTTTTCGCCGCTTCCGCGACTCGTTTTTGGAAGAGACTAAAGGCATCGATGGCGGAGGGGACCTTTGGGAAAGGAGAGGGAATCCAGGAGGTACCATTTCGTTCGACCCGCATCACTGTGCCGTGTATCTGTTCCGAACGAATGGGGGGGTCCGCAGCCGACATCGCGTCCCCTTTCGTTTTGACCCACTTCTCTCGTTCCTTATCGAAAATCTCGACCACACGATGACAGACCAACTTTCCTCCGCCCCGGAAGACGGCAAGATCGCCTTTTTCAAGCGTTTCTTTTTTGAGAGGACTGACTTCTACCCGATCACCGGGGCGGAGGGCGGGGTGCATACTATACCCCTCAATCGTCAAGCGGACCTTTTTGGAGGCAAGGAGAAGGTCAAGCACTTCGGGAACATCCGAAAGCTGTAGTGTATCCGGTAAAACGCCGGCAGGATAGCAGGTCTTTGGCATTTTTCTCTCAATCTAGTTTAGCATATTTTTGATTTACACGGAATTCATCTGGAAGTACAATAAGGAATAATGAGAACGAATCGCCTCCCAGTCTTTAAGCCGCGTGTTCTGCTCGCCAAGTTTTTTATCCGCCTGCATCAATTTCTTCATAAACTTTTGATGAAACTCGTCTCTCTATTGGATACATGGATCCTCATCCTATTAAAGCCAGAGGAATTAGCAGAGGAAACCAGACGAGTGTATGGTCAGTCGATGCACCTAAGAAATTTGGGAGGAGCCCTCGCGGAACCGTGGATACACGCGTACCTAACGTTCGTCCCTACCCGGCCTATCGGAAGCGTCGGATGAAGCTCGTGGGTGATACTGCCC
>JBDRBD010000009.1:0-4783 GCA_043823025.1 Candidatus Omnitrophota bacterium
AAAGTGCCTGAAGGCCGGGAAGATTCAAAAGGCAAGCATTACGCTGAAGGCCGAGTCTTAGAAGGCGAGAAATCCTTGACATGAAGCATGAGGGTTTTCCGATCGCCTTCTCGGCTCTGGACAGGGTGATAGACCAGATCAACCGGCGCCTCAAGAAACGGCGCCATTTCTTTGGCAAGCGGCGAAGGGACCACCACCTCATGGAAGGAGGAAATACTTCCTCCCTCCTCTCGAATCTCCATTCGCACTTCCCCCTTATGTCGTCGCGCATTCCCTAAGAAAAAACCTTTTGTCAGAAAAAGGGGCTCGGCATTTCCAGACCCATAGGGGGCCAGCGACTCCAATTCTTCAAGAAGCGCAAAATTCAGGGTTTCAAGCGGAATCTCCATGTCCACCGAGAGGGTTGGAACTAAATCTTCCGCCTCCAAGGTCCTGGATGCAATCCGATTCAACGATTCCCTGAAAGGTTGAATCGACTCTTTCCGAAGCGTCAGTCCGCATGCCAGCGCATGACCCCCAAACTCATCCAGAAATTCTTTGCACTGTTCGAAAGCAACGGGAAGAGGAAACCCCTGAATGGAGCGCGCAGATCCCCGCCCCCTATCTCCGGAAAGGGCGATGATCACCGTGGGCCTGTAAAACTGATTGAGGATTCGCGAGGCGATGATGCCGACGATGCCGGGATGCCATTTTGCATCTTCCAACACGATCACCCGCTCATGCTTGAAATTGACCTCTCGCTCCACTTTCGATATTGCTTCCTTCAGCATTTCCTTTTCGATGCGGCGCCGCTCCTGATTGCCCGCCTCCAGAATCCGGACTAGTCTCTTCGCTTCTTCCTCCTGGTCGGTCAAAAGAAGCTGAAGTGCGGTCTCTGCGGAACCGAGACGCCCCGAAGCGTTGATTCGCGGCCCCACCGCAAAGGCGATATCCCTCGGGGAAAGCGCTTGCTGCCGCACCCTCCCCATGGAAAGAAGAGCACGAAGGCCCGCCTTTTTCCTTTTTTCGAGCAGACGCAGTCCGTGGTAGACCAGGATGCGGTTCTCCCCGAGCATCGGGACCACATCCGCGATGGTCCCCACGGCAACAAGATCCAGATGGTCCTCCGGCTCTCCGGCGCGGTCCGGGAACGAAAATTTTTCCAGGGCGCAAGCCAGCTTATAAGAAAGTCCGACTCCGGAAAGATGTTTGAAGGGATAATGACAACCTTTCTGAAGCGGATTGATGATGGCATAGGCCTTCGGCAGTTCTTCCTTGGGCTGGTGATGATCCGTGAGAATAAGATCCATTCCAAGATTCCGCAGATGATCTACGGCTTCATGCCCCGCAATCCCGGTATCGACGCTGATGATGACACGAATGCCGTCCTTTTTCGCCTGGGTCAGAATTGTCTGATTCAGACCATAGCCGTCCACGAGGCGATTGGGAATATAATGGGACACCTGGAATCCGAATGCGCGGAGGGACCGCACCAAAAGCGAAGTACTCGTCACACCGTCAACATCATAATCGCCCCAAATAAGCAGCTTTTCCCTTTCCTTCAGCGCCTTCTGAAGCCGGAAGACGGCTTTGTCCATATCTTTCAGGAGGAATGGGTCCGGGCAGCCGGAGAGATCATGGGAGAGAAATGTGCGGGCCTCGGATGCGGTCCGAACTCCCCGGTGAATGAGGAGTTGGGCTGTCACCGGATGGAAATGGAGCTGAGACACCAAGCCCTCGCGCAGCGTCAGGTCCGGAAGCTTGATTTCCCAGCGTTTCGTCATGATTTCCGGCGGCTGCTCCAGGCAATCACGAGAGGCGTTGCAATATAAACGGTGGAGTAGACTCCCGAGATAAAACCGACAATCAGACTGAAAGCAAAATCATGGATTACATACCCTCCTAAAACAAAAAGCGCTAAGACGGACAAAAGGGCGGTGAGCGAAGTCAGAAGGGTCCTTGAAAGCGTTTCGTTAACGCTGAGGTTGACCGCTTCCATAAGGGACAGCTTCCGGAGAGTACGGAGTTTTTCGCGAATGCGGTCAAAAATGACAATGGTGTCGTTGATGGAAAAACCGGCGATGGTCAGGATCGCCGCCAAGACCGTGAGGTCGATGGGCCGGTGCGTGAGGGCAAGAAACCCTACCGTCACAAAGACGTCGTGAAAGAGGGCGACAACACCCGCCGCGGCAAAAGCGACGTTCTGAAACCGAAACCAAATATAAATCAAAATGCCCAAAAGCGCATAGAGGAGTGCGAGGGCCGCCTGAGTTCTGAAATGCTTTCCGACGCTGGGACCGACTTTTTCAATTCGGAGAGTGTCAAAGGGGTTGTCCGGAAAATCCTTTTTGAATTGGTTCGAGACGATTTCGGTCGTATCCTCAGCCGTCTTCAATAAAACCACCTGGTCTTTTTGGAATTGCTGGAGGGTGGCGTTAGCAAGTCCAATCCGCCCCAGAGAAACACGGATCTCTTCGGCTTTGATGCTTTTCTGAAACCGATATTCCTGGATCTGTCCCCCCGAAAAATCAATCCCATACGCCCGGTCTCCCAGCGTGAAAAAGTACGCCATGCTTCCAATGATGATCGCTAGCGAAAAAAGATAGCAGATTTTCCGCTTCCCGATGAAATCGATTTTGGTCGGAGGGACGAGCTGAAGCATACGGAAGCTCTTGAGAATCTTCCATTCGATGAGGAGATCAAAAATCACACGGGTGACGAAAATCGCCGTGAACATGCTAGCGATGAGGCCTAAGGTGAGGGTCACGCCGAAGCCGCGGATCGGCCCTGAACCGAACCAGAAAAGGAGAAATGCGGCAATCAGCGTTGTGACATTAGAATCCAGAATGGCGGTGAACGCTTTATGGTACCCGTTGGTAACTGCATTTCGGAGAGTACGCCCTTCCCGGAGTTCCTCCCGGATCCGCTCATAGATGAGAACGTTTGCGTCAACCGCCATCCCAACGGTCAGGATCATCCC
Source organism: Candidatus Omnitrophota bacterium (assembly GCA_043823025.1). Taxonomy (GTDB): domain Bacteria; phylum Omnitrophota; class Gorgyraeia; order JACQQV01; family JACQQV01; genus JBDRBD01. Next base: position 2,960 of record JBDRBD010000009.1, read on the forward strand.
TGCGATGCCGGGCAGCGTGAGGGTCGCATGAAAAAGCGAAAGTCCTGCTAAAATCAACAGAAAATTAAAAAGCACCGCGATGCTCGCAACAATGCCTGACGCAAAATAATAACCCACCATGAAGACGACGACAACAACCCCCGCTAAAACGGATGCACGGATGCCCGAGGTAATCGAATCCTTCCCGAGAAGCGGTCCGATGGTCCTTTCCTCTTCAATCAATAAGGGTGCGGGCAGTGCACCGGCCCGGAGGACGATGGCGAGGTCCGTTGCATCACTCATGGTGAAACGGCCGGTGATTTGGGCCCGGCCTGAAGGGATCCGCTCCTGAATGACCGGGGCGGATTGGACTTTTCCGTCCAATACAATCGCCAGACGCCGTCCGACATTTTCTCCGGTCAGGACGGCGAATTTCCGGGAGCCGCGGCGATTGAATTCGACAGAAACATACGGTTCATTAAAGCGGCTCTGGTCAAAGGAGACCGCAGCCGTCACGAGGGCATCCCCCGCCAAAACCGGTTCTTTGGTCAGAAGAAGCTCTCCCTCTTCGTAAGAAACGAGTTCATAATCGGACGCCTCCCCCGCTTTCGCTTTCCCAATAAGCACGGGATCCTCTGAGACCAGTTTGAATTCAAGAAGTGCGGTTTTCCCGATCAAATCAAGAGCGCGCTGGCGGTCGGTCACGCCGGGAAGCTGCACCACAATTTCATCCCTTCCCTGACGGTGAATGACCGGCTCCCGGACGCCAAATTGGTCGATCCGGTTTCGAATGATTTCCAAAGCCCTGTCCGCGGCATCCTCTGCCTGTTTGGGATCAAGATTTTTCGTGTCAACTTTCAACACGAGGTGCATCCCACCCTGAAGGTCCAACCCCAAGCTGATTTTTTTATCGAGCGGATAAATACTCCAAAGCGCACCCACGAAAAGCGCGAGAATCAACAATATTTTCCATCTAAGGTTGCGATCCATGAGTCTCCCCTATTTTTCGTTTTGTTACAGTGATGAACTTTTTGGTAAAGCGGCCTCTTCCGAGCGCGACTTTTCAACCCGGGCGACGGCGCTCCGTTCGACTTCGATTTTGACATTCTCTGCAATTCGGAGAGTGACGCTTCCCTCCTTCAATCCGACAACGGTGCCATGGATACCGCCGGAAGTCACCACTTCATCATTTTTATTCAGATTCCGGATCATGGTTTCATGCTTCGACTGCCGCCTCCGCTGAGGGCGGATCAGAAGAAAGTAAAAAATGAGAAACATGAGGGCAATCGGGAGCAAAGACAAGAAAGCGGGAGGCTCCTGACCGACCTGGGCCAGCATGCTGAATGGCAGATTCATACCTCTCTCCTTAGACGTTGAAGCGTTTCTTCCTTAAATGCCTGAAAGCATCCTTCCCGAATCGCCTCTCTCGAAAAGGCCATGAGGCGAAGGTAAAACGTGATATTGTGAAGCGTGATCAGAATAGGACCCAACATCTCGTTGGCCTTGAGAAGATGATGTAAATAGGCCCGGCTGTATCTGCAGCAGGCGGAACAGGGGCAATGGATTTCAATGGGCCCTTCCTCTTTGCCGCAGGCGGCATTCCTAAGATTCAGTGTACCATAAGAGGTAAAGGCTTGACCATTCCTTCCGTTTCGAGTCGGGAGAACGCAGTCAAAGAGGTCCACTCCCGAAGCGATCCCTTCCAGAAGGTCCTCCGGCGTCCCAAGTCCCATCAGATACCGCGGTTTTTTTTTGGAAAGGTGCTCCGTGCACACGGCGCACATCTCCCAGAGAAGATCCTTAGGCTCTCCCACGCCGAGTCCCCCGATGGCATATCCGTCAAAG
>JBDRBD010000010.1:0-7344 GCA_043823025.1 Candidatus Omnitrophota bacterium
ACCAGAGGAATCAAAGGACCAAGAGAAATCAAAAAATAATAAAACCATTTTCTGTCTGGCTACCAGGAAGAAAATGAAGAACTACACGGGGGGGAACTATCGAATTGCTGCTATCGGGGGATATTCAAACTGCTGCTCCCACCCCGAACCCCCTCAATTCAGAATCCCATAAAAATGTTTGCCCTTGTGAGGGTAACGTGCTACTTTCCACAAACGATTTTGTAAGCTTCATTTTGATCCCCCGTTTTTAGGTTGTAAGCACTATGTAAGCACTTTATTTCAAACATCATCGTAGAACGTGGGAATTCATCTAACATGAACGGATTGATATGTCAAGCACTTTATTGCTTACACGAACATGGTACAAGATAGTCGTACCCCTATTTTAAGGACTTAAAATCCCTCGGTTCATAGGGCTGTGCGGGTTCGACTCCCGCCCCGGGCACCAGTATTTAGGTAGGAAAACAAGGGGTTAGGCATTGAAGGCCTCGCCCTTTGTTTTTGAGATTTTGGTGACTGTGCCCGAAACTGTGCCCATGTTAGCCCCTCGATCTCCGATACGCGCCAGCCGGTCTTATTGTGAGAATGGAAATGATATGCGACAGAAATAGGATTTATTTTTCGCCCGTTTTTTCCGATTGATTCGGGACTTGTTATAAACTATTCAGGCAGTTCCGTGATGGGATGCGAAACGGGACCGGGATTATCGAGGTTTGCGACAAATTGTTGATAACTTCAATTCGACACATAATATGCGACAAAAAAATTTCGCGCCCGCTGCGCGATAACCTTCTGTAATAAATAGTCAATCAGCAAATCTAAAATCTTCCTCTTGCATGTCTCTCCGGTGAAACGTTCGACACATGGTTTGCGACAACGATATTGATGAATAATATCAAATTATTATCTCTATATTTCGTTAAATATACCTCAAAAGAACTGGTGCACTTGATTTTCTAAAAAAACTGAAAATAAGGGCGATATAAGGCTTACTTGTAAACCTATTGCGGCTTCTGATTTTTTGGCTTCTTTTCGGCCTCCCTATCTTTAAAGTCTACCAATCGGATCGTTCCGTCTTCACCCTTCACCGGAAATTTCAAAGTGCCGTCCCTCATGTGTTTACGGATTGCATATGATCCAATCAACCCGTCAATAAAAAACTCAAGATCCTCTTTGCTGCTATAAGCTCCTTTAAAAATCCTTTTAAGCTGTCTTTCAAAGGCTTTCCGATATATTTCGCCACTAACTAGATCAGACATTCGCTCGACAGCCGTACACATCACTGCATCAAACTTTCCATAACCCTCAAGAAGTTCCTCGATTTTCGATTTCTCCAAATTCATACCTATTGCAATATCATAAACGTTTGTTATTATACTTGCTTTTTCAGACGGGCTTACTTTTTTTTCTTCCTTTGCCCAGTAGGATTCCGATATTTCGATAACGGCTTGAAGTAAATCTTCATCATATTTTACTTCGTCGCCTGTCATTGAGCCTTCGCCGGTCAATAACCAGTTGGCATCGAAGCCAAGCCTAATCATCCCCCATATGACGGAGCTACCCGGCTCATTCTTTCCTAATTCATATCCCTGCCATGCAGGTTTACTTATTCCAAGCCGTTTAGCCATTTCCGGTTGGCTTATTTTAAGAAAATTGCGTGCTTCCCGTAAACGTTCAGCAAGCGTCATCATTATGATCTTCCTTTTAAACTATGCACAAATGAGAATGGCCTAAAATATTACTTGACACACCTATCATATTATGCCATGTGTAGACATAAAGACACCTTGGATTTGAAACGGACCCCTATCATGCCGAGACTTAAAAAAGAACCTTTATCGCTCAAACAATGGCTCTGGATACGAAACCGCATTGAGCTGCAAGGTCTTTCCCTGGCCAGCATAGCAAGAGACCACGGATATCATAAAAGCGCCGTCGGTCTGGCAAGAGATTACCGATACCCAGCCATTGAAAAAATCATTGCCGACACCCTCGGCCTGACGCCGCAAGACCTCTTTCCGGACCGCTATACATCGGACGGGAAGCCCCTCGGGCGCTCTTACCCGCGTGATCGCAGAAAAAGGAGAAAGGAGATACCATCGTGAACGAGGAAGCCCTTTTTAATTCCCTGGAAGCAATCAAGAAAGACCTCCTGGATATTAAAGAAATCGTATCCAGCCTTCCCAAGAAGAAACTACCCATGCCCTACGATTATAATCCAATGGGGAAGAAAAAATGCTTCTCTCAAAGGCTGCGGGGCGGCTTCATGGACCCCAAGATCCGCGCCTTTATCTTGAAGTTAAGGAAAGCGGGGCAGCCATATAAAATCATAGCCGCGCATATCAAAGAACAGTGGTCGGATCAACCTGAAAAACATCCATCCAAATCGGCCATTCATCGGTTCGTGTGCTCAGCCAGAAATGGCCGTCTCCGCGAATTTGGGATCGAGGGCATAGAATAACGGCTTTGTGGAACATATAAACCATTTCGGGGTGCGCTGCAACGTCTAAGAGAAGAAAATGGACATCGATTTTACATAAAACTGACTGGTGAACCCATGAGTGAAATTGATTTTCAAAAATCGGATTTACCAAGAATTTCCGGATACCTTGCCGCCACGAATTACTTGGAAGACATCCGGAACGAAAAGGAGGCGAAACGCAAGGTGAAGGAGCTGGGCCTGGCGAAATTCGCCCAGCTTTGTGAAGCCCGGAAGCGCGAAGCCGAGGCCCGCTTTCAGATATTGGCAAACCTAACCACTTTCATTAAGGCCAGCGGGTTAAAGAAAGGAAAGGCAATTTCCATCTTCCGCGATCTATACACACAGGGGAAGATCGATTTTCCTGATTGGGTGTTTGAGTTTGCCGGCAGAGATAAGAAATTAGACAGATCCACCTTGTACCGGTGGGAAAAAGCTTACCAGGAGCGGGGGCTCTTCGGTCTTGCCTGCTCCTACGGCCATAAAAAAAGGGTTACGAAACTCCAGGATGAACAAAAGGATTTCATCAAAGCCATGATCGCCGACCATCCGGATGTCTTAATCCCGAAGATCATGGCCGCCCTGGAGGCGCGCTTCATTCCTCTGGAGATCGCCGTTCCGGCTTCCCACGTGATCGGTCATTTCGTGAAAAGATACCGCCGCGAAAACCACAGCCTACTTTTATACATAAAGAATCCTGACGCCTGGCGGTCTAATTGTCAGTTTGCGGTCGGCAACGCCTCGGAAAACATAACGCGACGGAACCAGCTATGGGAAGCCGACGCGACGCCGGCGGATATCATGCTTTCCGATGGCCGCCATGCAGTCGTCGCCAATATCGATGTTTTCTCACGGGCGGCTAAACTCCTTATTGTGCCCACATCAAAGGCGCAAGCCATTGGCACCCTTTTGCGCCGATGTATCATTGACTGGGGGGTCCCGGAGATCCTGAGAACCGACTTAGGGAAGGATTTCGTTTCGTATCACCTGGAGCGCGTTTTAGCCGCGCTTGAAATTGAGCAGGATCTTTGCCCGCCATTCACACCGGAGGCTAAACCGCATATCGAGCGCTTTCTACATACTTTTTCGCATGGCATCGTCGAATTGCTCCCCACCTTCCTCGGTCACAGCGTAGCGGAGCGCAAGGCCATCGAGGCCCGAAAGAGCTTTGCCGAACGGCTCGTGAAGAAAAGCGAGATTATCGAGGTCAATCTTACAGCGCGGGAGTTCCAGAAAATTTGCGACCGATGGATAACGGCGGTCTATATGCAGAATCCGCACAGCAGCCTTGGCGGAAAGACCCCTGAGGAGATGGTCCGGTCATGGACGGAACTCCCCAGAAAGATCGAAGATGAACGCGCCCTCGACGTGCTTCTGTGTCCCGCCGCAAAGGACGGGGGATGGCGCGTCATCGGCAAGAAGGGTGTGGGAGTGGAGCGGCGGTTCTATTTCAACACGGCAATGGCCGGATATGAAGGCCGGCGTGTCCAGGTGTTGCTTGATCATTCTGACCTGGGCAAGGTTTATGTCTTTGAGGAAAGTGGGGCTTTCCTTTGCGTGGCCACCTGCCCCGACTGGTATGGGATCAGCGCACAGGATGAGGCGTGCTATCTCAAACACGAGCAGAAAAAGGTTATTGTTCAAAAACGAAACGAGCTGAAACAGTTGGCCAAGGAGCTCCGGATTAACACCGTACCGGAAGAAATTCTGTCTTACCGGGAATCCCTGATCGAAAACATCAAAGGAATGCCCCGGAAAGCTGAAGCATACACCACGCCCGCCATTGAGGAGGCCATCCTGGCGGCAGATCAGCGCGACGGCGTTGTCAACAAGAAGGCCCTTTCCGGCAAACTTGAACTGCCTCCTGAGGTCATCACCTATGAAAGGGCACAGGAAAAGGTCGTCAATCTTCAGGCAAAGCGCAATGAACGCCGGACATTCGAGAATGATAAGGAGATTTACTTCTGGATATTGGACTGCATCAAAGCCGGAAACGTTACTGAGATTCAAATGCAACGGAAAAAGGAATATGAGGCATGGCAGGACGGCGGCATGAAGCGGCCCTTCTGCAGCGAAATTTCGATTTCAAGCCTGATCGGGGAAGCGGAATCTTCCGTGGAGGGATTATGAAATACGAGCTGGCTAAAACAAAGAACGTTCGCACATTTCTTGCGGTCTTGAATGACTTGCGGGTTCGCCCGATGGGCGTAGAGGGGATGGGCATCCTCTGGGGAAGGCCCGGAGAAGGGAAGAGCACCGTTTTGGCCTACGCGACGAACATTTTCAACGGCATTTTCATCCGGGCGAAGAGGAGCTGGACCATGACCAGCCTTTTGGAGGCCATTATTTTTGAACTTCACGGGGTTCCTGGGCGAAGACGCTCTCAGATGGAAGACTGGATCGAAAAGAAGCTCATGGAATTCAGGGAGGAACGGATCATCCTTGTAGACGAGGCCGATTATCTCTTCTCGAGCAGCATGGCATCGAGTGACATGCTGGACGTTCTGCGGGACATTTACGATACGACGGGAACGCCGATCATTCTGGCGGGCATGGAGAACATCGCCCGGAGGATACAGGAGGAGGGAAGATTCGCCAGGCGGATCACCTCATGGGTGGAATTTCAGGGCATCGATTTGGATGACGCGCGGATCGTGGCGGATACGATCTGTGAGGTGGGCGTTGCCGATGATCTCCTGGCGCACTTGCACCGCGAATGCAAGGCCAGCATTGGGAACATCGTCCCGGCGCTTTCCAGGATCGAAAATCTTGGCAAGACAACGGGTATTAAGACCGTGGACATGGCCGCATGGGGTGATCGTCCCCTGTATTTCGCACAGCCGAAATTTAGAAGGCAAGGTTAGTTATGGCGGGAAGAAAAGGACAGCCTCATCCACTCTACCGCAGAACGATTCGCCAGCAGCTATGGCAGACCATGCGAATCAAACGCGGGGAGTTCACCATGCCCGAACTGATGATCACGGTGCCGGGCGCCGCCACAGACAATGTCAAAAAGTTTGTGCAGCGCCTGGCCACGCATGGAATCATCCGGGAAAAGGGGCATTATGTTGGCGGGCGTCCGGGAGAGTTCAAGCGCTTCCGCTTGGGAATCGATACCGGGCCGACCCTTCCAAACGATTGCCCGAATTGCGGGAAACGCATGACGGCGGCGGTCTGCAAGGGGGAAATGCCATGAGAACCGGCCTGATCGGAAATAAGGAAAAGGCGATTGTTCATATTGCCAAACAGCAATTGCGGATGACCGAAGAGGAATATCGGGCCGCCCTGTCAAATTTCGGCGTGGTTTCATCGAAAAATCTGACCTTCCAACAGTATGAAGCGTTTCTGCAGACCCTTAAATCGGCGGGCTTCGCCCTGAATGGCAAGAAAAGGACCTATATCCCTCCTCAAAGAACAACCTGGGATAAAGGCCCATTGCTGCGGAAAATTGGGGCCTTGCTCTTTGAGATGAGTCTATCCTGGAACTATGTCGATGGCATAGCCCAGCGGATGTTCAAGATAGATCGCGTTTTATGGTGTGTTCCGGATCAGCTGCATAAAATCGTGGCGGCCCTGGAATACAAACGGCGAAGGATGAACTGAAACGAGGGAGGGAAGACGATGGAAAAGAAAGTCAAGGATGAGATGAGCGCGGACGAATTGGCGGAAAAGATCGAGGAATTGGAGACGGAAAACCGGCGGCTTAAGGAAGCGAAAGACACAGAAAGGAAACGACCTTCTTTTACGGGCGGAGATGTCAGAGACGATGTGATTGACTGGGCGGAGAAAATGAAGGCCCTGGGCGAGGCTTGGGGGGCGCTGTCATGGCATGTAGACCGATACGATGGCGACAGTGAAGCTCTTGCACGCTGCGGAGAAACGCTCGGTAGAATCATCACGGAATATGCCGAATTGATTGAAAACGCCGTTATCGAGTATGGAATAAAGAAGAATCCACTTGCAAGGTATGAAGAGACTTTGAAATGGATAGAGGATTCCAAGGGAGAAGGGGGAAGTGCGGGGGTTATCAATTACGAAATAAAATCAATTGCGGATTTCATCCACACCGTGGCTTTACCCGCTTTCGATTTAAAGCAACGTTTTGAGGAGATGAAAAAGAAGTACCCGGTAAAACAGGAAAGTGATCCCGCCGCCGAATCAGCAGCGGCAGGGGCATAACGCAAAAGGTCTCTGGACAAGACCCGGAACCATTTAACCATAGGATCGTGAGGTAAGTCAAGATTGCCCTGGCTAGGTCGGCCGCCGAAAAGATGGGATTCCCTCCCCATCCGCCAGGGTAAGATCGGAATGAGGGACAACCGGGAGGGGGGTTGCGTGCGGATCGGCGCGGACTCCCCTTTTGTATATAATAAGTAGAGATAAAATGGAATTGAAAATATCCGTAGATATAAAGGGACTTGAGCAATTAACGAAAGATTACCCCGAAGCATCGCACAAGGCGCGTTATGCCAGAATATCGGAAGCCTGTTTGGTGCTGGAAAACAGACTAAAATCACCCAGCGGTCATACACCTGTCGGCGCTGGCCCCATGCACTATAGGGAGACAATATTTTCAAAGGTAGAACTTGGGTCGAGGGTAGAATATGGAGTGCCAATTTGGGGAATAGTTTCATCGCCATTACCGTATGGAGAGCCGTTAGAATATGGAAGGCGTCCGGGGAAATTTCCTCCTGCAGGTCCGATTCAACATTGGGTGGAAATGAGGTTCATCCGGTTCATGCATACTTATGAGTTGAAAAGAGTGGACACACGACCCCATAAAGAAATTGGAAACGATTTCTTTTTATGGGAGGGGAAGTATGTCCACGAGTCTTTTGTATCACGGTTTTGGTTTGGTTGGCTAT
>JBDRBD010000011.1:0-3235 GCA_043823025.1 Candidatus Omnitrophota bacterium
ACCTCGTTGATGCCATTGATGCCCTTCATCGCATTATTCGAAGGATTAACCGGATTTCATTGAAACGTTTTGTCAAGACCTTCAAGGCCATAAATCAGAAAGTCCAGGAAGTCTTTCCCAAGCTTTTTGAGGGAGGAACGGCAAAGCTGGCCCTGACCAACCCCAGGCGGCCTTTGGAATCGGGGGTTTCCTTCCTCGTACGTCCCCCCGGAAAAAAGCTGACCCGAATGAGTCTGCTCTCTGGTGGCGAAAAGGCTTTGTCGGCCATCGCTCTGGTCTTCTCGATCTTTCTGATTAAGCCAGCGGCCTTTTGCGTGCTCGACGAAATCGATGCCCCCTTGGATGACGTCAATGTCTATCGATTCAACCAGCTTCTTAAGGAAATTGGTAAACAATCTCAGGTTGTCATGATCACTCACGACAAACAGACCATGGAAGCGGCAAACGCCCTTTTCGGCGTGACCATGGAACAGAAAGGTATCTCCAAACTCATATCGCTGGATATGACAACATCTCGGGAAAACCATGGCGCTTAGATTCTTCAGGAAGAAAAAACGGGTAGAAAAAGATATAGCAGAAAAACCCGGCGCCTCCGTCCAGAACCGCGGCAAGCCTGAAGTGTCCCCACTAGGAGAGGCGCAAGAGGTATCGCCAGAGAAAGAGGACGTTTTCGGGGCAGCGCAATCCTTTATCGAACAAGAGCAGTCAAAAAAGCCGGTAGAAACGGCACTACCGGAGGGATCCACATTTCCGGAAAAGAAACGCGAGGAAGAAGCGCACGAATCAGAATCCCCGAAGCGAGGGTTTTTTTCACACTTCAGGAAAAAGCAATCCAACAAAGATGAGCAAGAAATCTCTGAGGAACCTCCCCACGAAAATGCTCTGAACAAAACAGAGGAAGAAGCCGGAAAAATCGTTGAAGAAGAGCCTGGCGAGGCCGAGAACGCCCCGGAAAGAAAAAAACAAGGCCTTTTCAAAAGACTCAGAAATCGTCTCTCAAACACGCGCAAAGCCTTGGCAAATCGTGTTGATGGGCTGATCTTAGGAAAAAAAGAGATCGACGAAGCGCTTCTTGAAGAGCTTGAAGAGATTCTGATCACCTCGGACATGGGTGTCCAAACCACCATGGCTCTCATTGATGAAGTACGAGAGCAGGTGGAAAGAAAGGACTTGAACAACCCAGAAGAACTCAAAGAGGCCCTTCAAAAAAAGATCCTGGACTTCCTCCAGACCCCCTGTTCCCCTCCCAAACAACTTTCAACGGCAAAACCCCATGTCATCATGGTCGTAGGCGTGAACGGAGTGGGAAAAACGACGACTATTGGCAAGTTGGCAGCCCATTTCATCGAAAAAAAGAAGCGGGTCTTGTTGGTTGCCGCGGATACCTTTCGGGCTGCGGCTGTGGAACAGCTGGAGATTTGGGCTGAGAGAGTGGGCGCAGAAATTGTCCGGCACAAGGGCAAAGCAGACCCTTCGGCAGTAGTTTTTGATGGCATGCAGGCGGCGTTGTCCCGGGAGACTGACGTGGTAATCATCGATACAGCGGGACGTCTTCATACGAAGGTTAACCTCATGGAGGAATTGAAAAAGATTCGTCGGACCGTGGCTAAACATTTGCCTGACGCGCCCCATGAAACCCTGCTTGTATTGGATGCCACAACCGGGCAAAACGCCATTTCCCAGGCCCAATTGTTTCATGAAGCCATAGAAGTGACCGGCATTGCGCTGACAAAACTTGACGGCACAGCCAAAGGAGGGGTTGTGGTTGGGATATGTCACAGCCTCGGAATTCCACTGGAATATATCGGCCTGGGAGAAAAGGTCGATGATCTGCAACAATTCGATTCAGAAGCCTTTCTAAAAGCACTTTTCTGACCACCTACTGTCTTTCCCTATAGTTGCAGCATTGAGAACAGGTCGTGCTAGGTTTGTTTGCCTTTTTTGGTTCCGGGTTGTCCGCGTTAGGATAGGCCGGATTCTGAAAACAAACAATCCCTGGGGCGTACATAAAGGCATGAAATTTGCGTCTTCTTAACCCTTATTGACGTTTCACAGGCAACGACCACATAACCACCGGGGCAATTCATGTCCAAAAACATACTGGTCATCGATGATGAATCCAACATGCGGCACATGCTGACTGCCGTCCTTGAGAAGGACGGTTATGTAGTCACCAGTGCAGCGGACGGCACCGAAGCCCTTTCAATCCTTGAAAACCGACAATACGACGTCGTCTTGTGTGACATTCGCATGCCGGAGATGGACGGCCTTGCTTTCCTCAAAAGGGTGGCTGATCAAAAAATTGACACCACGACTATTGTTATGTCGGCTTATGGGAGCATCGACACGGCGGTAAAGGCCATGAGGCTCGGAGCAGCCGACTATATTTCCAAGCCCTTCAAGCCAGACGAGATTCTTCTCAAGTTGGGACAGGTTGAGGAACGGATCCGACTGAAGAATGAAAACCTCAGGCTTCGAAACGCCGTCCAAGAGACTTTCTCATTCGAAAACATGCTGGCAAAAAGCAAGGCCATGGGGAAAATCTTTGAGACTATCCGGAAAATTGCCGACTTCAAAACAACAGTCTTAATCACAGGGGAAAGTGGAACAGGCAAAGAGCTCATTGCCAAGGCAATTCACTATAACGGCATTCGCAAAAAGGCTCCTATGGTGGCCGTGAACTGTGGCGGTCTACCCGGAAATCTGTTGGAAAGTGAACTCTTCGGCCATGTGAAAGGCGCTTTTACTGATGCGGCCAGAGACAAGTTGGGACTTTTTCAGGAAGCACATACAGGAACGCTTTTTCTCGATGAAATCGGAGATCTTCCGATGCCGCTCCAGGTCAAACTCCTTCGAGTCCTGCAAGACGAGATCGTTCGCCCACTGGGAAGCACGGGAAACTTCAAGGTAGATGTGCGCATCATTGCAGCCACGGCTGCAAATCTGGCTCATGGAATCAAAGAAGGGACGTTCCGAGATGATCTGTTTTATAGAATCAATGTTCTGCTCATTGAAGTCCCGGCCCTGCGTCACAGGAAGGAAGATATTCCTCTGCTGGTCAATCATTTCATTGAAAAATTCAAGCGCCGACTGTCCAAGGAGATAGACGGGATTCGATCTGACGCCCTTCAGGTCTTCATTGACTATCCCTGGCCCGGAAATGTTCGGGAACTTGAAAATGTGATCGAGCGCACCATTGCACTGACTGAAAGCAAAGAAATCACATTAAAAGAAC
>JBDRBD010000012.1:0-2337 GCA_043823025.1 Candidatus Omnitrophota bacterium
CCTTGTTAGACCGGGGGATTCTGCGCCATCTTCTTCATGGTATCCGGTGAACCAGTTGTAGACCGTGCGGACTTCCACGCCCATGCGGCCGTGCTTCAGGACGCGGTCGCGAATCGCCTTGTAATAAAGGCTCGCCTCAGGATCGAGACGCTTGGGTGCGTCGGATCTGACCAGTCCCAGGGGCGGCGCGAAATTCTCGACGGCGCTCCATAGCTGATCCCCTTCGCTGACGGATTGCTCCAGTTTCACCAGACCGTTGATCAGTTTTACAGCGGCGGGCGAATCAAATTTCCTGCTCCCGAAGTCGATGTCCCTTGATTTGTAACACGTATCCATTGCCGCCGAAGCCATTCTCGTCAACGCCCCTTCAACACCTCCGACCATCGAGGTGTCGAGTGACGTGCGGCTCGTCTTGGCTACACCTCTGGTATAAAGACCCATGATGACGCCATAGGCCCGGTAGGCGTCTTTGCGATACTCCTGCATTGCCGTCTTTCCGACGGTGGGATCTTCCTTGTTTTCGTCCCGCACTAATAAATGGGCGGCTACGCTGGCCAGAGTCATTTTTTCGCTGTCGTCGAAAGCGGCCGGCGCCCAGATCGCGACGCGGGGATCGACGGGCTTGGTGTCCTTCTTCAGCAGTTTGTCGATGTCCTTGTCCGACATCGTACGGCGCGAAAACACCATCAGAAAGTCATCCTCGCCTTCCACTTCCACGTTGGCAAGCGAGGTCTTGGACAGATCCGCTGCCGTCGTTCGTCCCGATCGTTCCTGTCCGTGCCATGACTTAATGGTGAATGAGACCCTTTGCCAATCTTCGGCCGCCGCATAGCTCGAAAACGGAGACATGCCTTTACCTTTGGGATCTGCGGGATCGCTATAGTTGAAGAGCCTATCAATCATACGCTTCAGGAGTTCCGGATCTTTTTTCAGGCGTTCTGTTGCATCATAGACAAGGTCGTCGTAACGGCTGGTCTGCTTGGGGATGAATTCGTAATAGCCGTTTCGCCTGCGGATCTGATTCCGCAGTTTGCTGCTCATTTCCTCCAGGATGGTGCCGTAATGTCCACGCTGGGCTTCCACCGTTTCCTCTTCCGTTTTGATGTCGCAGACGGCATCGAGTATCTGATCGAGTGTCATCGATGCGACACCGGCGATGTGGTAGAGGAAAAGGGTGTTCAGAATCTTCTCCGCCCGGCTTCGATTCTGGGGCCGCGCCAACTGTCCGTCGGTAATTCTCTTCAATGTGTTTTGGGCGGCCTCAAGGGCTACGACTTCATCCCGGAACCCGCTGCGGATGCTGATCGCCCCCGAAGAGGACTGCGATGGTGTTTCGTTGTACGACATCAAATCGTCGAAGATTTTCCATAAGGGGACAAGTGAATTTTCGCCGTTTTCGGCGGCCCCTTTCACGGCGCGATGAAGGAAACTGATGGTCGAGCGGGTGCCCGTCAGTTTCGTGGAGATGCTTCGGAGGATATTGATGGCTTCCGCCGGGAATGGAAACGTAGCCTCGAATTCCTCCGGAGAAGTTTCCTTGACCCAGGGGAGAAGATTGGAATAGCCCCTGTGATAGAGCTTGACCTCCTTGCCGTTTGTAATCTTCCTGGTCCTTTGAACAACAATATCCCGGAACCGTTCCGCTTTGTGTTCCAGAAGCTCTTCCCGAAGCCTGTCCGGTCCGACGATCTTCTTTGGGTTGGTATGGGCGGACTGGGCGGCGACGATGATCCAGACCGGCAAGCCCTCCGCTTTGGCCAAGGTGCTTGACAGGGCCAGGAGACAATCCTCGTCGTCCGCTGTGAATTGGGAGCGGCGGAGATATTCGGACATTTCATCAATGGCAATGAAAATGCCGTCGAAACCGGAGGCGAGGATATCCTGAAAGGCTCGCCGCAACCGTTCGCCTCTTTCCGTGGGGATGCGCGGCGTCAGGCTCTTATGCCGATAAAACGCCATGAGAACCCGCCCGGCGTCCCTTTGTGCCTGCGGATCTTTGAGCGCCTCGATCATTTCATCGTAATCGAAACTGCCGAGACCTTTCATCAGGCGGGCATCGGCCAAAAAGGTCCGGAGGTCGTCTTTTAAATTCTTGATATGCTCGTCAAGAAACATCCGTGCCAGATATTCTTCGGGGTAAATAGCAAGCGGTTTCCCCAGCCGCAGGCCGAAGGTTTTCTGTGCATCTTCCAGAATAAAGTCCTCGAGTCTTTTTTGCAGCCCGCCGCCTGAACCTTCCAAGCTGAAGACGATAGGGAAGATCTTTTTCTTTTCGATCTTGGAGCGCCAGATTGTATCGAGCCGCGCTCCGGGTCCCGCCTTCTTTTCTTCGTCCTC
>JBDRBD010000013.1:0-10765 GCA_043823025.1 Candidatus Omnitrophota bacterium
GGAGTGTCGTTTGTCTCCAAGATTTGGAAAAAACAGGTGTATGCCACCCAGTTTAATCCTGAAAATAGTCAAAAACTGGGGCTCAAAATCATCGAGAACTTAGGGAGGCTGTGATGCAGATACTGCCGGCGATTGATTTGAAAGCGGGGAAGGTCGTTCGCCTCCTGCAGGGCAATTTCGACAAAGAGACCGTTTACGCCGACGACCCGGTTGCGGTTGCCAAGCAGTGGGAGTCCGAGGGTGCGCGGTGGATTCACGTGGTGGACCTGGACGGCGCATTCACCGGGAAGCCGGTGAACCTGAAATGGGTAAAGGATATTGCCCAAGCCGTGGGATGTTCCATTGAGTGCGGCGGCGGCTTCCGGGATCCGGATGTCATCGAAGAGGTTTTATCGTACGGCGTCAAGCGGGTCGTTTTGGGAACGCGGGCGATACTGAGCGAGGCCTTTCTCCAGGATTGCATCCGGGATTTCGGGTCGCATATCGCTGTCAGCATCGACGCGCGGGAAAACAAACTGGCAACGCATGGCTGGACCGAGACACTTGCCATGGATGCGCCGACGACGGCCAAACGTCTCGAGGAATTGGGCGTTGCTACGATCATCTGCACGGATATCGGGAAAGACGGAACGCTTGCGGGCCCGAACACAGCCCTTTACGAGGCCATCGCGAAAATCACAACCGTCCCTTATATTGTCTCTGGAGGTATTGCGTCGCTGGAGGATATCGCCGCCTTGCGCAAGCTGAAAGAACGTCTCCCGTGGGGGGTGATTGTCGGCCGCGCCCTGTATGAAAAACGATTCACCCTGGCCGAGGCCATTGCACGATGTTGACGAAGCGGATTATTCCATGTCTTGACGTCAAAGCGGGGCGCGTGGTGAAGGGGGTCAACTTCGTCGGTCTTCGGGACGCGGGAGATCCTGTAGCCATCGCTTCCCGATATGAAGAAGAAGGGGCGGATGAGCTGGTTTTTTTGGATATCACCGCCAGCCACGAAAAGCGCCCGACGATGATTGACGTCGTTCGGAAGACCGCCGAAATTGTTTTTATGCCCCTTACGGTAGGAGGCGGTATCCGGAATTTGGAGGATATCCGCGAACTTCTTTTGGCAGGATGCGACAAGGTTTCCATGAACACGGCCTGCGTTCAGGACCCCTCTTTGATTGCGCAGGGGGCGAAGCGCTTCGGAAGCCAGTGCATCGTCGTGGCCATCGACGCCAAACAAAAAAGCGCTTCCCAGTGGGAGGTCTATATTCACGGGGGAAGGACGCCGACCGGCAAAGACGCCCTTCAATGGGCGAAAGAAGCACAGGAGCGCGGAGCCGGGGAAATCCTTCTGACGAGCATGGACAAGGACGGGACGAAAGAAGGATACGATAACAAGCTGAACCGTGCGGTCTCGGATGCTGTCGGAATTCCCGTCATCGCTTCGGGAGGCGCCGGCAAACCGGAACATCTTCTCGCTGCGCTCCGGGACGGAAAGGCGGATGCGGTGTTGTGTGCCTCCATCTTCCATTTCGGGGAATATCGGATACGCGAGGTCAAGGAATTTTTGCAGAAAAACGGTGTGGAGGTGCGGCTGTGAGTTTTCCGAAAAAGGTGAAATTTGACGAAAGAGGACTGATCCCCGCCATCATCCAGGACAGAAAAACCGGGGAAGTCCTGATGCTGGCTTACATGAACGGGGAGGCGCTCCAGAAAACCCTCCAAAAAAAACGGACCCATTTTTACAGCCGCTCCCGAAAGAAACTTTGGCTGAAGGGAGAAACTTCAGGCAACGTGCAGCGGGTCCAATCGGTTTATTATGACTGTGATTGGGACGCTGTTTTAGTCAAGGTCACCCAGAAGGGCGGTGCCTGCCATGAAGGGTACCGCACCTGTTTTTTCAGAAAAGGAACCGGCGCGAAGGCGAAACTCGTCGGAAAACGCCTGTTTGATCCCAAGAAGGTATACGGTGGTTAACTGTTATCCAACAGAAAAAGAATTTCGAAAACTCGCCGGAAAGGGAAACCTGATTCCGGTCGTCGCTGAAATTCAGGCAGACCTTGAGACGCCGGTTACGGCCTTTCTCAAAGTCTGCAAAAAGGGGCCCGCCTTTCTCTTGGAATCGGTGGAGCAGGGAGAAAAACTCGGCCGCTATTCCTTCTTGGGAACGGATCCCAGAATTTTCATTCAGAGTCGGGGGCCGATGGCGATGCTTCAGGACGAAAAAGGAAGAAAACATCTCGAAATCCAGGAAGGCCCCCTGAAAGCCCTTGAAGCGATTCTCTGCCGCTACCGCTACGTTCCGTTAACCCACGAAAAGGATTCGCCGCGCTCACTTCCCAGTTTCTGCGGCGGGGTGGTCGGATTTTTCGGATATGACGTGGTCCGCTTTTTCGAAAAGCTTCCGAGCCGGCACAGGGATCGGTTTCTTTTTCCGGAAAGTGCCTTTTTGCTCATCGACCGTTTTGTCATCTTTGACCATCTGCGTCGCTCAATGAAGATCGTGGCGCTGGCGCATGTGAAGAAAAATCCGCTTGCGGCATATCGCGAGGCCAAGAAGAGCATCCGCGGAATTCTGAACTCGTTGTCCAGACCGCTCAAGATGCCGGCTCCTCTTACGCTGGATCCCGCCGCGCCCCTCAGAAAAGTGAGATCCAACATGACCCAGGGGCGGTTCGAGGCAAAGGTGAAACGGGCCAAGCGCTACATCCGCGCCGGCGATATCGTCCAGGTGGTCCTGTCACAGCGGTTTGAGGTCCCCTTTGTCAAAGATCCTTTTCAGGTCTATCGCGCACTTCGCTCCATTAACCCGTCGCCTTATATGTTTTACCTGAGACTCGGGGAACTTACCCTGATCGGTTCCAGCCCCGAGATTTTTGTGCAGTGCGAAAAAGGACGCGTCACCGTGCGTCCCATCGCGGGAACCCGCCGCCGGGGCGAAACGGAAAGGGAGGATTTGGCGCTCGAGAAAGAACTTCTGGCCAGTCCCAAGGAGAGGGCGGAACATGTGATGCTGGTGGACCTGGGACGGAATGACGTCGGACGGGTCTGCCAGCCCGGTTCGGTCCGCGTCAAAGATTTTATGACCATTGAACGGTATTCGCACGTCATGCATATGGTGAGCGAGGTGGCCGGAACGCTCCGCAAGGGCGAAAACGAATTCAGTCTTTTGAGCGCGACGTTTCCTGCCGGCACCGTCACCGGCGCCCCGAAAATCCGGGCAATGGAAATCATCGACGAATTAGAGGAGGGAAGCCGCGGCCCTTATGCGGGGTGCGTGGGGTATGTGAGCTTTTCGCGATGTTTGGACAGCTGTATTACCATCCGGACCATCGTCGTCAAGGGGGAAAAGGCGTATGTCCAGGCGGGTGCCGGGATTGTAGCTGACTCGAACCCTCGTCTGGAATACAAGGAGACTTTGAACAAAGCCAGGGCGCTTCTTCAAGCCATTGCTTGCGTCCAAGGGTCAAAGGGTGCACGCCCATGATTTTGATGATCGACAACTACGATTCCTTCACCTATAACCTTGTCCAATATCTGGGCGAGCTCGGGCAGCGTCTGACTGTTTACCGGAATGACCACCTGACACTCGAGCGGATTGCGCGTCTTGGCCCGAAGTGGATTGTCATTTCGCCCGGTCCCGGGACGCCGAATGATGCCGGCATTTCGCGCGATGTCATTCGGACCTTCGGCCCGAAAATTCCGATTCTGGGTGTCTGTTTGGGGCATCAGTGCATCGGCGAGGTGTACGGAGGAAAGGTGGTGCAGGCCAGGCGGCTGATGCACGGGAAAACCTCACCGATTCATCACATCGGCACGACCCTTTTTAAGGATATTCCGAATCCCTTTCAGGCCACCCGCTATCATTCATTGATTGTGAAGCGCCAGGGTCTCCCGTCCTGCCTGGAACTCACTGCGTGGACAGAGGACTACGAGGAACGGGAGATCATGGGATTGAAGCATAAGCGCTATCCCGTTTGGGGGGTCCAGTTCCATCCCGAATCGGTTTTAACTGTGCCGGGAAAGAAAATTTTGGAGAATTTCTTGAAATACAGCAGAAAATCGTGAGGTCACTTTGCGTATCGCGGATAGCGTAGGGCGTATAGAAAATTTCCTATCCGCTAAACGCTATACGCTCCACGCTGGATGATTAAAGGAGGTTCTGGTGGTTGTCATCAAGCCTTTAGTACCAATCAATTCGCTTGTGCACGGAGCCCTGATGAAGCTGATGGAAGGGAAGGATCTCACTCCGTCGGAAATGATGAAGGCCTTTGACCAGATCATGAAGGGGGGCACCGGCGACGTGGAAATCGGAGCTTTTTTGACGGCGCTGCGAATCAAGGGGGAGACGGTTTCGGAGATGACGGCGGCGGCTCAAGTGCTGCGCCAATGCGTCAAAAGAATCCCCCGTCTCAACGAGGCGCTTCCTGTGGTGGACACCTGCGGAACAGGCGGCGATTTCTCCGGTACCTTCAACATTTCCACTCTCAGCGCTTTTGTCGCCAGCGGTGCTGGCGCCCTGGTTGCCAAGCACGGGAACCGTTCCGTTTCCAGCAAGTGCGGGAGCGCCGATCTCCTTGAAAAACTTGGAGTGGACATCGGTCAAGTCAGTTCCAGAGCCAAGGAATGCCTGGATACCTGCGGCATCGTGTTTTTATTCGCTCCCTATTTTCACGAATCGATGCGCGTGGTAGCTTCGGTCCGCCGGGCTCTCGGCATCCCGACGATTTTTAATCTCCTAGGTCCTTTGGCGAATCCCTTTTTCACCCGGCATCAGGTCATCGGAGTCTACCAGGCGTCGCTGACATTGACGTTTGCAAAAGTGCTGCGCAGTCTCAGGTCGCGGCATGTGCTGGTGGTGCACGGGAAGGACGGTCTGGACGAAATCACGACGACCACCACAACGCAACTTTCAGAGCTCTGCAATAAAAATATCCGGACCTGTCAGATCAATCCGAGGGAGTTTCGCATCGCGCGCGCCAAGCCGAAAGATTTGCTGGGAGGAGATGCGGCGACAAACGCGTTGATTGCGGAGGAGGTCTTGAGCGGGAAAAAGGGGCCTCAACGGGATATTGTTGTCCTCAATGCCGCAGCCGCACTTTATGCCGCGGATGCCGTTAAAAATTTGAAAGAAGGTGTGGCAAAGGCCGCCGAGGCGATTGATTCGGGAAAGGCAATGGGCAAGTTGAATCAACTCCGCGCCTTCAGTCATGGAGAAATACCGGTTCCGGACCGTGCTGGACAAAATCCTTGAATCCAAGCGAAATGAGATTGAGGCCAGGAAGAAAAGCGCGCCTCTGCCGTTGCTGAAACAACAACTGGGTCAGCGCCACGCCCTCCGCAATTTCAAAAAAAGTCTGGAAGGCGGCCGAATCCAGCTGATCGGCGAAATTAAAAGAAGTTCGCCTTCTCGGGGGGTGTTGCGGGAGGACTTTGAGCCGGTCGCCCTTGCGGCAATTTACCAGAGGGGCGGGGCGGCGAGTCTTTCCGTCCTGACCGACGAACCCTTTTTCGGCGGGCACCTCTCTTACATTCAGAGAATCAAATCGGCTGTCACCTTGCCGGTGCTGCGGAAGGATTTCATTCTTGAGGAGTATCAACTCTACGAATCGGCGGCGGCAGGAAGCGATGCCGTTCTCTTGATCGGCTCGATTCTGACGGAAACGCTTCTTTCCCGCTTGATGAAGCAGGCAGAAGCACTCGGGATGGCGTCTCTTGTAGAAGTTCACTCGGAAGCGGACCTGGAGAAGGCCCTGGCCTCAGGCGCGGAGATGATCGGGATCAACAACCGGGACCTCCGCACCTTTCAGGTGGATTTCCGGACGAGCGAGCGGCTGGCGGCAAAAATTCCGAAAGGAAAAGTCATTGTTTCCGAAAGCGGCATCCATTCCCGCCAGGAAGTCGAACGGCTGGAGGCGCTGGGTTTTCATGCCGTTCTGATCGGTCAGGCATTCATGGAACGTCCTGATATGGAAGAGGCGATTCACGAAATCATGGGACGATAGGAAAAGGATGAAACCGGATCGCAAAGGACATTTTGGACTTTTTGGGGGGGTGTTTGTCCCCGAAACGCTGATGGTCTGCCTTGAGACGCTTGAGCGAGAATTTAAAGAGGCGAGGCGCGACCCCTCCTTCCGAAAAGAACTTGCAGCGCATCTTCACTTTTACGCCGGTCGCCCCACGCCTCTTTATGAAGCGCGCAACTTGAGCCGGCGCCTTTCCGGGGCGCGGATTTTTCTGAAGCGGGAGGACCTTTGTCATACCGGCGCCCATAAAATCAATAACACGCTGGGTCAGGCGCTTCTCGCCAGGCGGATGAAGAAACGGCGTCTGATTGCGGAGACCGGGGCCGGACAGCACGGCGTTGCAACGGCGACCGTCGCAAGTCTTCTGGGATTCGAATGCGATATTTATATGGGCGAGGAAGATGTTCATCGCCAGGCCCTGAATGTTTTTCGCATGGAGCTTTTGGGCGCCAGAGTGATCACTGTCAAAACCGGATCCCGGACGCTGAAGGACGCCATCAACGAGGCGCTGCGCGACTGGGTGACCCATGTTCGGACGACCCATTACGTACTGGGTTCCTGCGTCGGGCCCCATCCGTATCCCTGGATGGTGCGGGAATTTCAGTCGGTCATCGGGAAAGAGACGCGGCAAGAAATACTGAAGCGGGAAGGGAGACTTCCGGATTATCTTTTGGCCTGCGTGGGCGGCGGATCCAATGCCATCGGATTGTTCCATCCTTTTTTCAACGACCGCTCCGTGCGCTTCATCGGCATTGAAGCGGGAGGGATGGGCCTTTCATCGCGCCATCATGCCGCGACACTAGTGAAAGGAACTCCCGGTGTCCTCCACGGTTCGAAGAGCTACCTGCTGCAGAATCATGAAGGACAGGTCCAGACAGCCCATTCGGTTTCCGCAGGGCTCGATTATCCCGGCGTCGGCCCCGAACACGCCTATTATCAAAGCACGAAGCGCGCCCGGTATGTTTCGGTGACCGACCGCGAGGCGCTTGAAGGATTTAAACTGCTTTCGGAGACCGAAGGAATCATTCCGGCCCTTGAGCCGGCGCATGCCGTCGCTTACGCGAAACGTCTTGCGCCGAAACTTTCCAAAAAGGCGATCGTGGTGATTAATCTTTCCGGCCGCGGCGATAAGGATGTTGCGCTGGTGGCGGACCTCAACCCAAAAAGGCGCTGAAGGTTTGAAATGAACCGGATTGATGCGACATTCAACCAATTGCGGAAGAAAAAAAAGAAGGCATTCATCGCGTTTGTCACCGCGGGGGATCCTGATTTAAGGACGACCGAACGGCTTGCCCTTGAATTCGAGAAGAGGGAGGTCGATCTTCTTGAGCTTGGGGTTCCGTTCTCGGACCCTATTGCAGACGGCCCTGTCATTCAGCGGGCTTCCCATCGGGCGCTTTTGACCGGTATTACCTTGAAAAAGCTGTTCCGGGCTACCCGGAGGCTCCGCCGGAGAGGGCTTTCCATCCCCGTCGTTCTGATGAGTTATTAAAATCCTATTTTCCGTTATGGGGAAAAACGTTTTGTGGAGGACGCCAAGGCAAGCGGCGTAGACGGCGTGATTGTTCCGGATTTGCCCTTGGAGGAATCGGCAGGCCTCCTCTCCCATGGAAAGAAGAATCAATTCCATACCATCTTTCTGGTTGCGCCTACGAGCGATCAAAAGCGGCGCAAAAAAATGACCCGTTCGGCTCGCGGTTTTCTCTATTACGTGTCGGTCACAGGTACGACGGGTGTCCGCAAGAAGCTCCCGAGCACCTTGAGGCAGGATGTTCTTTCCCTGAAGCGGATGACGCAGCTCCCGGTCTGTGTCGGATTCGGCGTAGCGACGCCGGCGCAGGCCCGGGAAATTTCGCGCTTTTCGGACGGTGTGATCGTCGGAAGCGCCATTGTCCATCGATTGGGGGAGATGATGGGGCGCAAACGAGGAACGCGGCTCGTTCGCTCCCTCGGTCAGTTCGTCTTTTCCATCGCGAAGGAGCTTCACCGATGACTTTTGTCATTCTTCTGGCGGGAGGATCCGGAGAAAGGTTCTGGCCGAAAAGCCGCATGACGCGTCCGAAACAGTTTCTGGCGGTAGGCGGGAAAGAAACGCTGCTGGCTCAGAGTCTTCGCCGGCTTTCGCAGTATCCGCGCCGGCACATTCGCATCGTTGCTCCCCAGGAGCAAATAGTTTTATTCAAAAAATGCGGTCTTCTGCCGAAAGACCTCTTCTTATGGGAGCCCCTTCCGCGGAACACGGCTGCGGCGGTTGCCTTAGCCGCGAATGAGTTAGCGCGCCTGGAAAGCGAAGCGACGCTCGTGATTCTCCCGTGCGACGCGTGGGTGCGCGATACAAAAAGATTCCTGGCGACGTTGAAGCAGGCCGAAGAACTTGCGAAAGTTTTCGACGGGATCGTCCTCATCGGGGCGCATCCGACGTATCCGGCAACCGGTTTCGGCTATATCGGCCATGCCAGAAGAGGGGAAAGGCGCGGGAAGGTGAAGGCCTACCGGGTCGAACGCTTTGTTGAAAAACCGGCTCTCCGGACGGCCCAGCGCCTTTTGAGGGAAGGCTCGGTCCTTTGGAATGCGGGTATTTTTGTCGCCCGGATTCCGGTACTGCTGGAGGCCTTCCGGGTTCATATGCCGCTTCTGGATAGGGGATTCCGCCGCGCGGCAAAAGCGAAAAATCCGGCGGAAAGAAAAAAAGCGCTTTCCGAGTTTTATCGAACACTCCCTTCTATTTCTTTTGACCACGGCATCCTGGAGCACATGAAGTCTCTTTTGGTTGTTCCGGGCCGCTTTGGGTGGCAGGATCTCGGCTCTTGGCGTTCGCTCGAACAAATGGCTCCGGCTGGACGGGGAGGAAACCTTCTCTTCGGGGATGCTTATGCGGCAGAGGGAAAGGAAAACATCTTCGTCTCGGAGGCAGGGCACCTTTTGGCGGGGATCGGCGTCTCCGGACTCATCGTGGTTCATACGAGCGATGCGACGCTCCTCTGTCCGAAGGAACGCGCCGAAGACGTGAAGCGGCTTGTCCGTTCCTTAAAAACAAAGAAGGCATTTTCGCGTTATTTGTAACGATGAGAATTCTCGGAATTGATTACGGTTCGCGCCGGGTGGGTCTTGCAGTCAGCGATGCGCTTGGAATTGTGGCGCTGGGACTCGAGACTTTGGCATACTCCGGATCTCTGGAGGAACTGCTTCGGGAGATTCAGGAGGCGGCCCGCCGCCATCAGGTGGAAGAGTACGTGGTGGGGCTTCCGCTCAACATGAACGGAACAAAAGGCGGCAAGGCGAAGGAGGTCGAAGCGTTCGCCGAGAGCCTGAAGCAGGCGACACAGCTTCCCGTGCACCTCTGGGATGAGCGCCTGACGACTGTTTTGGCGGAACGGGAACTTTCCCAGTTCCGGCTGGGTCCCCGGAAGAAGAAAAGACTTTTGGACCGCATCTCAGCGCAAGTTATTCTTCAAAGTTATCTTGATTCTCGAAGGAGTCCGTCGGCACCATGACAGCGCGCTATCAGAAAAACCGGCTTCCCAACGGCATCACCGCAGCCAGCATCGCAATGCCGGGGATGGAATCTGTTTCCCTCGGCATGTGGGTGAAGGTGGGGGGCCGCCATGAAACGCCCCACAAAGCCGGTATTTCCCATTTTTTGGAACATCTTCTTTTCAAGGGAACGGAAAAAAGGTCCTGCATGGATCTGAAGCAGGCGATCGAGGGGATCGGCGGTTCCTTTAACGCATTCACCGGCGAGGAATTCACCTGCTATTTTGTGAAGGTCCTCGGGCGGAAACTTTCCGTCGGTTTCGACATCCTCTCCGATATGATCCTCCATGCCTCCCTCAAGGAGGAAGAAGTTGAGAAAGAGCGGATGGTGATTCTGGAAGAAATCAAGATGGAGCAAGACATCCCGGCGCACCGCGTCGGAGAAATTTTGAACCGCCTCCTCTGGCCGAGCCACCCTTTGGGCCAGGAGCTGACCGGAACCCCCGACACGATCCGCTCCCTCTCGCGGAAAGACATTGTCTCTTACCGGGATCTTTACTACCATCCGAGGAATTTGTTTATCGTGGCCTGCGGCGCGGTGGACCACGGCGAGCTTCTGCGGCAGGTCCGCCGCCATTTCGCTTCCGTTCCCGGAAAGATGCCGAGCCGTTTCGTCCGGGTGAAACCCCATCCTCCGCGAATGGCAACGCATTTTATTTTCAAGAAAACGGCGCAGTCGCATCTGGCCATCGGGCTCCCTGCGCTCCGCCGGAATCATCCCGGCCAGCCGGCATTGTCTCTTCTCAACGTCATCCTCGGAGCGAACATGTCGAGCCGTCTTTTCCAGGAACTGCGCGAGAATCGCGGCCTGGCGTATGAAATCGGGTCGCACCTCCGCCGGTATCAGGACGCCGGCGTTTTGGTGATCGGAGCGGGGGTTGATGCCCGGAAGACCGAAGAGTCGCTCCGTGTGGTTTTGCAGGAATTGGACAACTTAAAGAAAGAGCGCGTGGCGCCGGAAGAATTTCGCCGGGCCCGGGAGTATTACACCGGACAGCTCCTTTTTGCCCTTGAAGACACCACAGACCATATGGTGTGGCTGGGGGAGTCCCTTGTGTCCCTGGACCGGGTCACCCGCCCCGACGATCTTCTGAATAAAATTTCCCGTGTCAGGGCCGAAGATCTGAAACAAATGGCCCGTCGCGTCTTCGAGCGGCGTTCGCTCAAACTCGCCGTCATCGGTCCCCATTCGAAAAAAGACCAGCGAAGACTCAGAGGGG
>JBDRBD010000014.1:0-2145 GCA_043823025.1 Candidatus Omnitrophota bacterium
CGGTGAGAACCCATCGAAGAAAGACGCGAACGATTTCCTTTCGAGGCCTCCCATAACAGACAAGATGGAGATTCCTGGCGGGGGGCGAAGGATATTTTCCCTTGGCGATCGCCTGAACAACGTCTTGCCGGCGCGCATAGAAATTTTCTTCTTCTTCGATTACGCCGTTCCCGTCCAGATCCAGGGGGAGGATCCGTATGCCCTTTACCGGTTCCTTCGTCTGATTGTCATACACATAATTTATATTGTTGAATCCTAGTCCCAGTTCGTCCCCTCTTACCGCTTCCGCCAAGCCCGGGTCTCCATAGACTCCGACGCCGAGAAGGTCTTCTTGATTTTTGCCGAGATACTTCGCCCACGTCTCTGCAGCACCGCAAGCATCCGCGCGGGTATAGACGTGAATTTCGTGCGTCTTCTCACCGCCGGCCAACTCATTCCATTTCCGGATGGTTCCCGTAATCCAAATGGCCATCGCCTCTTCCCGCTTCAACCCCCGCTTCAAGAGTGCCTGCGCGAAAGGATGCTTTTCATTCATGGTGGGCACAACGGCATCCTTGACCACCGAGACCCACCAAGCCCCCTTTGCCTTTTCTTCGGGATAAATGTCTCGTG
The DNA here is from genome assembly GCA_043823025.1 of Candidatus Omnitrophota bacterium. Classification (GTDB taxonomy): domain Bacteria; phylum Omnitrophota; class Gorgyraeia; order JACQQV01; family JACQQV01; genus JBDRBD01. Next base: position 613 of record JBDRBD010000014.1, read on the forward strand.
AAACCATCCCAAGATCGGCTATCTGGGCCAAGCAATCCACCATCCCCTTCCCGGCGCCGCCTGCGGCAATGTCGATTTTCACCTTTGGATATATTTTCTGAAATTCCTCCGCCCATTTCACGACCATGGGATAAAGAGCCCAGGCTCCCGAAATGGTGATCGTGCCTTGTAATGCCTCCGCCTTCCCTGCCGCCCGAAGTGGTTGCGGCCCAAGTCCCAGCAGGAAACAGAAAAGTAAAAGGCCCGTCAAAAATGCTTTTACCCTTGATGGCCCTGTCATTTTAATCTCCCTGCACTGTCACCGCATTTTTCAATATGAACTGCGGACGGGCCGAAAAGGGGCCTGCCGAGATGGAACCCCGGGATGCATGGATCGCCTCGTTTCTTCACAAATATTCGCAGAGGCTTGTGGAAGAGAAATTGGGGTCTGTGGTCAAATTGACTCCCAATCGTCTTAACCCCGCTTCGTCACCCGGCGTCGGGATATGCGTCATGTGGACTTCGCACCCCTGAAGCTCATTTAATTTTTCCAGTGCCAGCTGCGATGCGGGATTGGTCATGGCGCTGATGCTCAAGCTGATGAGGGTCTCGGCAAGGTCCAAACTCAGCGTTTTGGTTTTCAAAATATCTTTTTTGAGGTTTGAAATGGAATCGATGGTGTTCTTGGACAAGAGAGGAATTTTGTCCGGAATATCGGCGAGTTCCTTCAGCACGTTTAGAATGAGACTGGATGCAGCATGCATCAACGGCGAATTCTTTCCTGTAACGACCCTTCCGTCTTTTAACTCAACGGCCGCGCCGCAGAAAACACCCTTATTCCCCTTGCCTGTGAGACGTGCTTCTTCGGCGGATTTTCGGGCGGCTTCGACCACCTTTCGGTCTTCAACCCTGGTTTCCATTTCCTCCATCAGAAGTTCTGCCCGTTCAACCGTTTCCCGCTCCACCAACCCCAACGCAAATTCACACTGATACCGCAGATACCTTCTGATGGTTTCCTGTTTGGCCGCCTGCCGGACAATTTCATCGTTAATAATTCCGAAACCCGCCCGGTTGACGCCCATGTCGGTGGGGGAGCGGTACACCAGCCCTCCCGTAATTTTTTCCAAGATGCGCGACAGCACGGGGAAAATCTCGATGTCGCGGTTATAATTGACCGCGCTGACATGATAAGCTTCCAAATGAAAAGAATCGATCAGGTTGAAATCCCTAAGATCGGCCGTCGCAGATTCGTAGGCGATGTTGACGGGATGCTTTAAAGGCAGGTTCCAAATGGGAAAGGTCTCAAATTTTGCATAGCCGGCTTTCACCCCTTTTTTGTGTTCGTGATAGAGCTGGGAAAGACACGTCGCGAGTTTCCCGCTCCCGGGGCCGGGGCCCGTCACGATCACAAGGCTTTTACGAGTTTCGATGTACTCATTCGCCCCGTACCCTTCCTCGCTCACAATTAAATCGACGTTCGTCGGATATCCTTTGGTGTAGGTGTGGGTATAAACATGGATCCCTGCGCGCTCCAATTTGTTTTTGAAAATGGTG
>JBDRBD010000015.1:0-2434 GCA_043823025.1 Candidatus Omnitrophota bacterium
TTTCCAAGAAATTTAATCTGGTCGTTTAGGGATGGCGTGGAAATGAGGCAAGAACCTAATGTCTTTCGGTTGATTTTTTTCATGCTGCCGCTAGTCCCGGCAGCCGCTTTCATCATGTGGAGTCGACCACGGCGAGATTGAAGGACAATTTCCAAAAATGGTTTGGTAACAACCTTTTCATTCACCGGTAAACGCATCATGGTATCCGGAAATGAAACATTGTCTTTATCCTCATCATAAATACCAACTAGCCTGAATTTCCACGGAACGGGTTTGCACCCTCGATAAATCGGGTTGCCTTTTGGGGAATAATTTCCCAACACCCCAAGTCTCGCTACAAACCAGCTTCTCCCTGATTTTTCTGGAGAGTCTCTCAAATATGCATCGCCGAAAACGTTAATCTTTTGGTGCGCCCAAAAAACATCTGCACATTACTTCTTTTGATTTTCTGAATCTTTGATTCTTTTCCTTTGTTCCATGAAAATCATTCTGGAAAGGAGTTTCGCCTTCTCCTGCAACTTTGACATTGACATCTATTCCGAAAGATGGCAATGTGAATACATGGCTTTGAGAAAACCAAAAGACATAACAGAGTGTCGTAATTTTTTCCAGGACATTCAGTCTCCCAAACAGCGCCAATATGAGGCTCTGCGGGCATATTTTCTTGAGAATATCCCTTCCCATGAGGTTGCCAAGGCTTTCGGCTATTCAGTCGGAACATTTCGGGTCATGTGCCACCAGTTTCGTCGAGATTCCAAACCCGTTTTTTTTGTCACAAGTCAAAAGGGACCGGCCTCTCAGCCCAAAAAATCGATGGCACGGGAACTCGTCATTGCCCTTCGAAAGCAGAACCATTCCGTCTATGAGATATCAGCCGCCCTGAAGGAGCGACATATCCTTTTGAGTCCAACCGCCATCCGGGAAATCCTGAAAGAGGAAGGATTTGCCCCTCTCCCAAGGCGACTGGCCGAGGAACGACCAGATTTCCCCCGGCCCGTAGCCGAAGCTGTTGCTGATGCAAGGCTTTTCTCAACAACAGCTCGACGCTTTACAACACGCTGCGGGGGCCTTTTCCTGTTCATCCCTCATCTTGTCGGTCTTGAACTGGATCGAATTGCCAAGGCTGGGGCCTTGCCAGGCTCAAGGATGATTCCTAGGGACTATGCATTTAGGGCATCTCTTGCCCTGAAACTCTGGTCGGTGGAACGGAAGAGCCATGTCATGCATCTGGTCAACGATCAGGGATTGGCCCTCTTTTCCGGCCTCAATGTCACTCCAAAAAAGAGTTTTCTGTCGGAGTATTCAGCCCGTGTCGATCCTCGAAACATTGGCCAGTTCCTTGGTGCCTGGCACGATCGGGTGGACGATGACCATTTTTTTGCAGGAAACTCATTCGACCTCGACTTCCATTCCGTGCCTTTCTTCGGGGAAGATCCTGTAATTGAACGGCATTACGTTTCCGCTCGCAGCAGGCGCCAGCCAAGCATCCTTGTGTTTCTGGCACAGGATTCTGATAGTCGAGCCTTTTGCTACTCCAATGCAAACCTTCGCAAGGGAGAGGAGAGAGACGAAATCCTCAGTTTCATCTCCTTTTGGAAGAAGAACCATGGTGGCCTTCCCCTGCATCTCGTTTTTGATTCCCAGCTCACAACCTATGCCAACCTCAGAAAACTTGATGAAATGGGAATCACCTTTATCACGCTTCGACGAAGATCCCCAACATTGCTGGACGAGGTCAAAAATCTTCCGATGTCAGCCTGGCGGCGCATTGAACTTGATGTCCCTGCCCGGAAATATCGTTTTCCAAGGGTCTATGAACAAAAAGTGGCGCTGGAAGGGCGATCCTTTCGACAGTTTTTTATTCAGGACCTGGGGCATGACGAGCCAACGATTCTCTTAACCAATGAAAAGCGAACCCCGGCAAAGATTCTGACCCGCTACGCTCAAAGGATGCTGATCGAGAATTCAATTTCAGATGCAGTCCGCTTTTTTCACATGGATTCACTCTCATCGGCGGTCGGCATGAAAGTGAACTTTGACATGGCCCTCCTGGTCGTCGCCAGCGGATTATATCGACGTCTGGGACAACAGATGAGGGGATATGCCGATGCCAAGGCCCGTTCAATCTTTCGGGATTTGCTTGACACGCCGGCGGACATAGAAGTTGCTGAAAATCAAGTTCTGGTCCGGTTTCATCACCGAGCCCATCTCCCGATTCTTGTTGCATCCGGCTTGCTTGACCAATCGGTAATTGTTCCATGGTGGAAAAACATGACTCTTCGAATGACTGCCGAACAGCCAAAGTAAAGCAAAATGTTAGGTCTTCTCCGTTCCGTGGAAATCCAGGCTAGCCCAACTAATTCCTGAGTATTGGATCTTGAAATAAGAAAGTCCCCTTTGGAAAGGCGGCAATCCAACATAGTTTTAGTTGGGG
>JBDRBD010000016.1:0-3904 GCA_043823025.1 Candidatus Omnitrophota bacterium
AAGCGGTGGTGGTGGGCCAGGTGCTTTCTGTCCTGTGCCTTGTGTACTTCTTCAGGTTTGAGGGCTATTCCCGCTCGGTCTTCATCATCGACGGGCTTTTACTTTTGATGCTGGTCGCCGGTTCCAGGGTGGCCCTCCGAGTTTTCCGGGAATTCTTTATTTCTCTCCGCGAACAGGGGAAGCGGATTCTGATTATGGGGGCCGGCGATGCCGGAGAGTTTGCCCTTCGGGAAATCCGGAACAACCGTCGGCTCAATTATACGCTGGTCGGTTTCATCGACGACGATAAGAAAAAGCAGGGGTATCTCATCCACGGCATCCCTGTTTTGGGAACACGGCGCGAGCTGATTTCAATTGCAGAGCGGGAGGGGATTAAGGAAGTACTGATTGCTATTCCTTCCGTTTCTGATAAGCAGCTCTCGGAAGTGTATGAGGGCTGTCAGAAGCACGAGATTTTGTGCCACCGGATGCCTTACGTGATTAATTTCAACAGAGGCGAAATAGACACAAAGGGAGGGGACGAATGATCAAGGATGTTTATGTGAAAACACTGAAAGTCATTCCGGACGAACGCGGGCGGCTGATGGAAATTTTGAGAAGCGACGAAAAAATCTTCCGCAAATTCGGCCAGGTGTACATGACGTCGGCTTACCCGGAGGTGGTCAAGGCCTGGCATTACCACAAGAAACAGGACGATTGTTTTACGTGCGTTTGCGGGATGATCAAGCTGGTTCTTTACGATAGGCGGGAGAACTCTTCCACCCATCAGGAAATCAACGAGTTTTTCCTTGGTCAGAATCATCCGATCCTTGTCCGGATTCCGCCGCATGTTTGTCACGGATTCAAGGCCATCGGCACAGAGGAGGCCGTTGTCATCAACATCGTCAGTGAGTGTTACAACTACAAAAAACCGGATGAGTTTCGCATTCCGCCGCACACCCATGAAATTCCATATGACTGGAGTCGCAAAGATGGCTAAACAGAACCATATTCGAGGCGTCATTCTTGCCGGGGGGCTGGGGACGCGTCTTCAACCGTTGACGGAAGTGACCAATAAACATCTCCTGCCCATTTACAACCGGCCGATGATTTATTACCCCATCCAGACGCTCGTCCGAGCCGGTATCCACGACATCCTGGTCGTGACCGGCGGCAATAATGCGGGCGATTTTCTGAGGCTTCTCGGGAACGGGAAACAGTTCGGGTTGGAGCACATCAACTACACCTACCAGAAGGGGGAGGGCGGCATCGCCGACGCGCTGTTTCTGGCGGAGCATTTTGCCAAAGGGGAGAAAATTGTGGTGATTTTGGGAGACAACATCCTTGAAAAGGGGATCGGGAAAGCCGTTGAGGAATTCCGGAAGCAAAAAGAGGGCTCAAGGATTCTTCTGAAGGAAGTAGAGGATCCGGAGCGGTTCGGGGTCGCAGAGGTCCGGAACGGAAAGTTGGCCGGGATCGAGGAAAAACCCAAAAAACCCAAGTCCCGTTATATTGTAACCGGTATCTACATGTACGACGGCCAGGTCTTTGACATCATTCAAACCCTCAAACCCTCTGACCGGGGGGAGCTTGAAATCACGGATGTCAATAATGCCTATATCCAGAAAAAACAGATGACCTACAGCATTCTGGAAGGCTGGTGGTCGGATGCCGGGACGTTTGATTCCCTCTTGAGGGCAAACCGTTTGGTAGCGGAGGCGGCCAAAAAATGAGAAAAGTACTGGTCACCGGCGGGCTCGGTTTCATCGGCTCCAATTTTGTCCGGTTTCTGCTGGGAAAGTATCCGGACATCCACGTGGTGAATTGCGACAAAGAGACGTACTGCGGCAATCCGGAGAATTTGAAGGAGATTGAGAGGGATTCCCGGTATGAGTGGGTCCGCGGGGATATTTGTGATCCTGACGCTGTGGAGAACGCCATGAACGGCTGCTCCACCGTTTTTCATCTTGCGGCGCAGACCCACGTGGACCGTTCGATCCTGAAAGCGGATGAATTCATCCAGACGAATGTTTTCGGCACCTATGTCCTGCTTGAGGCGGCGAAACAGTTCGGCCTCGAGAAGTTCATCCACATTTCAACCGATGAGGTGTACGGGAGTCTCGAGAAGGGGTCTTTTTCGGAACAGAGTCCGCTTGAGCCCAGCAGCCCCTATGCGGCCAGCAAGGCCTCGGCGGATCTTTTGGTTCTTGCCGCCTATAAGACTTACGGACTCCCGGTGGTTGTCACGCGTTGTACCAACAATTTCGGCCCCTATCAGTATCCCGAAAAACTGGTGTCCCTCTTCATGACGAATGCCCTGGAGGACCGCAGGCTTCCGCTTTATGGAGATGGGATGAATGTGAGGGAATGGATTTATGTCCTGGACCATTGTGAGGCCCTCGACGTGATTTGGAACAGGGGAAAGGCGGGGGAAATCTACAACATCGGATCCCAGAAAGAAGCATCGAACCTGGAAATTGCAACGGCCATCCTGAGAGAATTGGGAAAGCCCGAAGAGCTGATTGAATATGTGAAAGACCGTCCGGGCCACGACCGCCGCTATTCTGTCGATTCCGGAAAAGTCCGTTCCCTCGGGTGGTCGCCGAAGCATCCTTTTGAAACAGCACTCCACGAGACGGTCGTCTGGTACAAGGAACACGAAAGCTGGTGGCGGAAATTGAAGGCAAAACGGAAAGAATTTTTGGATTATTACAACGCCCAGTATGGAGCGAGGGGATGAAAGTTCTGATCTCGGGTGTTACCGGCATGTTGGGGACATCCCTGGCGCATTGCTTCTTGACACGCTCCCATGAAGTTTGCGGGATTTCCCGAGGCGAAACACTGCGTGAGCCTTTCCCGGGGGAGAGGCGCCAACAAGCCGATATTACCCAGCCGGAGAGGCTGCGGGAGGTGATGACGTCCTTCCAACCGGATGTGGTGATTCATTCCGCCGCCATTTCGGACGTGGATTTTTGTGAAAGGGAGCCCGAAACAACCTATCGCATCAATGCGGAAGGGACTCGGATCATGGCGCAGGCAGCGGAGGCCCGCGGCGCCGTTTTGGTTTACATCAGCACAGATTACGTTTTTGACGGAGAACGGAATACCCCTTATCGGGAGGAGGACCCGTGCAGGCCGGTCAATCACTACGGAAAGTCCAAATGGGAAGGCGAGAAGCATGTCCGGGCCCTTTGCGAACGTCATCTTATCGTTCGAACCAGCTGGCTGTTCGGGGAGAACCAAGATTCCTTTGTGCATCATGTCCTGACGCGGGCGAAGACGAAGAATACTCTGCGCTTTGTTGCGGACAAGTGGAGTACGCCGACGTATACTCCGGACCTTGCCGCTCTGATTTATTCCTTGTTGGAGAAAAAACTCCCCTTCGGCGTTTATCACATGACCGGCGGCGGGGAAGGATGCAGTTGGTTTGAATATGGGAAGACCATCCTTCGCGAAAGAGGCGTGAACAACGTTTCGGTGCTTCCCATGCTCCTTGAAGACCTCAAACGGCCGGCGCGAAGGCCGCGTTATTCCGTTTTGAGCCCGGAGAAGTTTTCAGACGCTGCCGGAATGTCCCTCCGCCCCTGGCAGGAAGCGCTGAGGGCGTATGTGTCACAGCTTCATTTTAATTTGGAGGAAAGGATATGAAAGTTCTCATCACAGGCATTACGGGATTTGTCGGGAGTCACCTGGCGGAGTATCTGTTGTTTGAGAAAAGGCTCGAGGTGCACGGCATCGAACGCTGGCGGAGCAAGGAGGACAATGTTGCCTCCATCAAAGAAAAAATTCGTCTGCACTATTGCGACATCCGGGATGCCTCTTCCGTGCATGACGTCATCCGAAAGATGAAGCCCGACCGGATCTTTCACCTTGCCGCGCAGTCTTTTGTCCCGACGTCGTGGACGGCCCCTGCGGAGACATTGAC
>JBDRBD010000017.1:0-2140 GCA_043823025.1 Candidatus Omnitrophota bacterium
GCGGCTTCACATAAGGAATCGCCCTATTTCGGCCTCATCAACATCGGCGATGTCGCGGACTTTCGGAAATACCTACAGGAAAAGCACGGGATCGAGGTCAAGCAAGATGTGATCAATGACTCGCTTTTTGACCGGATCAGCCAGGCCGAATCGCCCATTCATCTGCTCATCGGTGCCAAGAAGTTCATCGAGGGATGGTCGAGCTGGCGGGTCTCTTCCATGGGTCTTTTACGCATCGGCAAAGGTGAAGGGTCGCAGGTGATCCAGCTTTTCGGCCGGGGGGTGCGCCTTAAAGGAAAAGACAAGTCTCTCAAGCGAAGCCACGCCTTGAGTGGAGCTCCCGACTGGTTGGATAGCCTTGAGACCCTCTACATCACGGGCTGGAACGCCGATTACCTACAGACCTTCCGCAAGATGCTTGAAAGGGAGGACATAGCCAAGGAGTTGGCCCCGCTCCGGGTAGTCCAACAGAAGCTTCCTTTCTGGACGTACGTTCCGCAAACGCCGAAGGAGTTTGACTGTTCCACCGAGACATGGGTGCTTGGCGACGAGGGGCCACGGATTATCCTTGACCTTCTTCCGCAAGTGGTGAGTCTTGCGCCAGGAACGGCCGGGGCCATGGAGGAGGCGGCTCTGGACGGGGAAGCAACGACTATTACTTTTAATAAGGATCCTTACGCCGGTGTTGTGGATTTTGATCGTCTCCATGCAGAGCTAAAGGAATACAAAGTTGCGAGGGGTTATGGGAATGTCTTTGTTACCCGCGAATCGTTGCAGGCTGCCCTGCACAGGCGGTGTGAACTTAGGATGTTGAAGGAAGAGGCACAGGATCCAGAGAGGATACACCGGGCGGCTTCCCGGGCGCTTAAGACCTATCTGGATAAATTCGTACGCCTGCGAGAACGCCAGACGGAAAGCGAGCATGCACAACCCGGGCAATTGGTTATGGAACGTCAGGTTACCTATGAGTACCGCATCACGGTGCACGCCGAGGGAGCGGGTGACGCGCTGCTCAAAGAAATTGAAAAGGCCCTGAAAACATTAAAGAAAAAAGAAAAGGAATTACTCAAGGATGCAGGCGAGCCGCTCCCCCGCCTTCATTGGGACCGACATCTGTTCAATCCATTACTTGTCGAAGGCGGCAAGGAGTGGAAAGAGCATGTGAGCATCAGCCCGCCGCCCCTTGTACCGAGCGAGCGAAAGCTGGCCGAAGACTTGCGCTCATTTTGGAAGGAAAACTGCAACAAACCGGAATACCGCGATATCGAGGCCTGTTTGCTTCGGAACCTGCCCAAGGTAGGCGTGGGAATGTTCTTCCGTAGCGGTTTTTATCCGGACTTCATCCTTTGGATCAGAAATAAAGAGAAGAAGACGGTGCGTGTCGTGTTTCTCGATCCCCATGGGCTGCATCACGAGGGGGTCGCGGACAATGACCGCTTTGCTGCAATCGAGTGGCTGCGCGACCTCGGGAAAAACAGACGATTCACAACAAAGAAAGTTACACTGGACGGCTACATTCTTGGTTCGTCGGATACACCTTTAGACAAAATACCGGGCGCCAAGGGAAAGACCTGGGATGATCTGGAAAGACAATATCCTCTATTGCGTCAGGGGGATTCTTATGTTGCGCGTCTGTTTAATACTACGCCGTAAGTGTTTTCTTTGAATCGGCATCGATTTCTCTGTAACCATCGATGTGCAAGTTGAGAGAACAATTGAAGCCGATCTCGATTAGAGAGTCAAAGAGTTTCGGGGAGAGTGCAGATCAATTAGAAGGAGGAAGCTGGATAAGAAGCATGGAGATAGTCTTGGAAAGAGATAGGACATGAGCAAGGGATTTCATCCCATCTTCACCATCACCGACCTCATCACAAACGATGATGTGACCAAAGCACAATGCAAAGTTTTTACAGATCTGAACGGAGAGCAATGAAATCGAAAAAAGATTACAAAGGAAAGACCGAAGCGGCAGTTAAGGTGCCCGCCCCGATGAGTCAGTCGCTTCTGACCGACATTCGCGGCCTGATTCTCTCCGCCCGCCGCCACATGGCACAAGCGGTCAATGCCGAACTCACCATGCTTTACCGGGAGATTGGTTTTCCCTGATGAAAAGATTATCGCCGCACTGCGGCGACAATTG
>JBDRBD010000018.1:0-2227 GCA_043823025.1 Candidatus Omnitrophota bacterium
GCCCATACCCGCGTGACCCAAGTGACGGCGGGTTTACTTTCCCGGAAACAAAAAATTCCCTATGTTACCACCTGCCATGGGTTTTACCGGCGGCGATTGGGACGGCGTCTTTTCCCCTGCTGGGGAGAGAGCGCCATCGCCATCAGCGATGCGGTGAAGCGGCATCTGATCCGCGATTTCTGCCTCCCGGAAGAAAAAGTATGTTTGGTCCCGAATGGGGTGGATCTCGACCGGTTCCGCCCGGTGGACCCGGCGCGCAAACGGTTTCTTCGGAAGCAGCTCGGACTTCCGGCGGAGGGCCAGATAATCGGTTCTATTTCACGGCTGGTAGCGGTCAAGGGGCACGATGCCCTTTTGAAATGCATGGCTTCTCTTCGAAAAGAGCATCCTCAGGCAACGCTCGTTCTGGTTGGCGAAGGGGAGCTGCGGCCGGAGCTGGAGAAGGAATCGGCCAGACTGGGACTTACGGATCGTGTTTTTTTCCCGGGCGAAGTCGAGGACCCTCTTCCTTATTATCAGGCGCTCGATGTCTATGTACATCCTTCGAAATGGGAGGAGGGATTCGGTCTGTCGGCTGCTGAAGCGATGGCCTGCGCTCTTCCGGTGGTTGCCTCCATGAATCCGAGAGGAGGCCTGGGGATGTTCATCACCCACGGAGAGAACGGATATCTTTTTGAAAAAAGTGATCCGGAACTTTTCCGGGGCGCTCTGGCCGAGCTTCTGCAGAACCCCGAACTGGCCGAGCGGATCGGGGCAAACGGACGGAGAGTCATTGCCGAGAATTTTTCCGCGGAACAGATGACGCAGGGGATTCTTGAACTTTACGAAAAAGTGGTCCGCCGATGAAGAAAATTCTTGTGGTGAACGTCAACTGGGTGGGGGATGTTCTGTTTTCGACGCCGTTTCTTCAAGCGCTCCGGCTCCGATTTCCGGAAAGCCGCATTGCCTGTCTTGTGGTTCCGCGATGCCGGGAAGTTCTGGAGGGGAACCCCTCTCTCGATGAACTTTTGATTTATGACGAAAGAGGAGCGCATCGGTTTTTTTGGGGAAAACTTCGGCTGATTCGGATGCTTCAGAGGCGGCACTTCGACCGGGCTTATCTTTTGCACCGCTCCTTCACCCGGAGGCTCCTGGTGACGCTGGCGGGAATCCCCGAACGGATTGGATATGCCATCAAGTGGAGAGGGTTTTTGTTGACGGAGAAAATTCCGCCTTCTCAGGAGAAGTACCACAAGGTGGCTTATTTTCTGAAGCTTCTTCCGGAAGGAACACGCCTCGAAAATCTCAATTATACCCTGAAGACGGATGAGTCAGACCATCAGGCAGTCGGCCGCCTCCTCGAAACCAAGGGCTTGCGTCAGGACGAACCGTTCATTGTCTTTTGCCCCGGCGGAAATTGGCCGCCTAAGCGATGGCCGCCGGAAAACTTTGCCGCTTTGGGGGATCGTTTAATCCAGCAATATCACCAGAAAGTCGTGATTGTGGGGGCAGCCAAAGACCTATCGTTGGGAGAGAAGATTGCTTCCGGGATGGCGGTGAAGCCGGTTCTTCTTTGCGGAGAAACGACCTTGAAACAGCTTGCCGCACTTTTCAAACGGGCCTCCTTTGTGGTTTCCAATGACACCGGGCCGATGCATGTGGCCCAGAGCCAGGGGGCCAGGGTCATCGCCCTTTTTGGGCCGACGGATCCGGAACTGACCGGCCCGTGGGGGACGGCCCCGAAGCAGGTGCTGCGGAAAGAGGTCGCCTGCAACGAAAATCCTCCTTGTTATGAGGTGAATTGCCCGGACAATCGCTGCATGCAGGCCATTCGACTTGAGGATGTTCTTGATGCCATTCAAAGGAAACCCTGAGCGGATATTGGTTGTATCCCTTTCGAATGTGGGGGATGTTTTTTTAACGGCGCCCGTCGTCCGGGAGCTCCGGCGCGCTTTTCCTGCCGCAGCGCTTCATCTTGTCGTGGGAAAAGGGACGAAGGAAATTTTTGAGGGCGATCCCCGCCTCCGGGGGATCATGGAGTACGACAAAAAAGCGCCGTTACGGGAAAAGTGGCGTTTTGTTCAATCGCTGCGTCAAAAACGATTTGATTTTGTGGTGGACCTGCGGCACACGCTTCTGCCTCTTTTGCTGGGGGTGCGTTTTCATACGCCGCTTTTTGCGCGTCCTCCCCGGCGGCTTCTCCATCAGATGGACCGGCATCTGTGGCAATTGGAAACGCTGGGTATCC
>JBDRBD010000019.1:0-2404 GCA_043823025.1 Candidatus Omnitrophota bacterium
CAACACCGCGATGGATGCGGTGCGGGCGGCGCTCCGGCTCCAGAAAATCAGAGGCATGGCGCCTGACGCGTCCATTCTTTACCGCCGGACTGAAGTGGAAATGCCTGCGCGCAGACTTGAAATTGAGCACGCCAAAGAAGAAGGGGTGAAATTTCATCTTTTGGTCAAACCCGAGGAATGGCTCGGCGATGAGAACGGCTTTGTCCGGAAAATCAGGTGTCTCCGGTGCGAGTTGGGCGAGCCAGACAGCTCGGGGAGGAGAAGACCTGTCGCAATCAAGGGGAGCGACTTTGAGCTGGACTGCGACCTGGCCATTCTCGCCGTCGGCCTTAAAGCCAATACCCTCCTGACCAAAGTGACACCGGAGCTCAAAATAGATGCCTACGGCGACGTGGTGGTTGATCCTGAGACGATGGAAACATCCATCAAGAATGTTTTTGCAGGAGGGGACATTGTCGGGGGCGAAGGCACTGTGATTGAAGCAATGGGAATGGCCAAGAAAGCATCCCGCGCAATCATTGAACGGATTTTAACATCATAAAAACAGCGCAACTGAAACGGAGGGTTGCAATGCCAAAGAATGCGACTTATCTTGAACGCGTCATTGAAACGGTAAAGAAGAGAAACCCAAACGAGCCGGAATTTCATCAGGCGGTGACCGAAGTTCTGGAATCCCTGAAGCCGGTGATAGAACGGCATTCCGAATACGAGGATGCCGCTCTTCTGGAGCGGATCGTGGAACCGGAAAGGCAAGTCCTCTTCAGAGTCCCCTGGCAGGATGATAAAGGGAAAATACAGGTCAATAGAGGCTTCCGGATCCAGTTTAGTTCGGCGCTCGGCCCCTATAAGGGCGGAATCCGGTTCCATCCGTCCGTTTATTTGGGGATCATCAAGTTTTTGGGTTTTGAGCAGATCTTCAAAAATTCCCTGACGGGGCTGATGATGGGCGGGGCCAAAGGCGGGTCCGATTTTGACCCGAAGAGAAAATCAGACAGCGAAATCATGAGATTTTGCCAGAGTTTCATGACTGAGCTTTACCGTCACATCGGCGCCGATACGGACGTTCCTGCCGGGGACATCGGCGTCGGCGGGCGGGAGATCGGATACATGTTCGGCCAGTGGAAGCGGCTGACTGGTCTTTTTAGCGGCGTCCTCACCGGAAAAGGTTTGGATTACGGCGGATCGCTTGTCAGGACCGAGGCTACCGGCTATGGCTGTGTCTATTTTTGTGAAGAGATGCTGAAAGACAAGAAAAATTCCATATCAGGCAAGACGGTGGTCGTCTCCGGTTCCGGGAATGCCGCCATTTACGCCCATGAGAAAGCCACGCAGATGGGCGCCAAGGTTGTGGCGATGTCGGATTCCAACGGGTTTGTGCATGACAAACACGGCATTGATCTTGCCCTGATTAAACAGATCAAGGAAGTGAAAAGGGAGCGGATCAAGGAATACGTCAAGGAGAAAAAGGCCGCCGTTTATACGGAAGGATGCTCAGGCATCTGGAACATTGAATGCGACGTAGCGTTTCCGTGCGCCACGCAGAACGAGCTGGACGAAAAGGCCGCACAAACTTTGGTCAAGAATGGCTGTATCGCCGTCGCAGAAGGCGCGAACATGCCGTCGACGCCGGACGCCGTGAAGGTGTTCATCAAAAGCAAAATATGCTACGGGCCCGGGAAAGCCGCCAACGCAGGGGGCGTTGCCTCATCAGGGTTGGAGATGGCCCAAAATTCACAGCGTCTGTCCTGGTCGTTTAAAGAGGTGGATGAGAAGCTTCATCAAATCATGGTCGATATCCATACCGCGGCCAAGCGGGCAGCCAAGGAATACGGGACTCCCGACAACCTCGTGAACGGAGCCAACATTGTGGGATTTACGAAGGTTGCCAAGGCCATGATGGCTCAGGGACTGGTGTAAAAGGGTGTAATACGCATCCTTTTCATTTAAAATAGATACAATGATGGAAGAGGAAAACGCTGTCCAAAGGACAAAAGACGTGCCGGATAGCTCTCTAACAAGCGAAAGGCCGCACATGTCCGAAAAAATCGGTTTTGATAACGAAAAATACCTCCGGGAACAGACCCAGGAAATCCTGGGACGGGTCAAACGATTCAACAACAAGCTGTATCTTGAGTTTGGGGGAAAGCTCCTCTTTGATTATCATGCTTCCCGCGTGCTCCCTGGGTTTGATCCCAATGTCAAAATCAAATTATTAAAGCGGCTGGAGAATGATGCCGATATCATTTTGTGCATCCACGCAGGGGACATCGAACGCAGGAAAATGCGGGCGGATTTCGGCATTACCTATGATGTAGACACGCTGAAATTAATCGATGATTTGAAGGATTGGGGCATTGATATCAGCGCCGTTGTTATCACGCGGTACGACCATCAGCCGTCCGCC
>JBDRBD010000020.1:0-3120 GCA_043823025.1 Candidatus Omnitrophota bacterium
CATGCCGGTATTCCGATTGAGAATCTCCAGTGGTCCCTGGACAACGAACAGGACCATTTTGCTCATTTGGATATCGGCGTCTATCCGTTACCGAATGATACATGGTCTCGCGGGAAAGCAGCCTTTAAAGCGATTCAGTACATGACGGCTGGCGTTCCTGTGGTGGCTTCGCCTGTCGGAATGAACTGCGAGGTCGTCGAAGACGGTGTAAGCGGCTTTCTGGCGGGTTCCGAGGAAGAGTGGGTGGAAAAACTCTCTTGGCTTTGTTCCGATGCGGCCCTTCGGCGGCGTCTGGGGGAGGCGGGGAGAAAAAAAATCGAGGCCGCATACTCTTTGAATGTTTATCAGGAACGGCTTTTAGACCTTATCAGAAATCAGACATGTCACAAGAGACAAGATTGATAAAGCGCAATCAGGCGGCCTTTACCACCATGAAGACGTTCTACGACGAAGCCTTTGGTACAGTACCATCAAGAAAAGATTGTTCAGAGGGGGCAAATGGTGAAGGGGGTTCTTCGCGCCCCGTTGCTCGTGGGCGGCGTGTCAGCGAGTCTCGTTGTCGGTGAGGGAGCGGCCCGTCTCTACTATTTATTTGCGGGTTCTTCGGAGCACTTACAGCTCAGCGTAGACCCTGAGGTTTTGGTTGAACCCAAACCCTCCATAACGTACCGGAGCCGTTCTGGACAAACGGTTCACGTCAATCGGCTGGGGCTCAAAGGAGAAGAATTCCATCCGCGGAAACCGAATGAAGTAAGGGTCTTGGCGGCTGGGGATTCCATTATGGCGGGAGAATACTTGCGGGAGGAGGAGCGTCTCCCGAATCTTCTGGCGCGCCGGATCGCCAGAGAAACCGGCAAAGAAGTTCATGTATGGAACACCGCAGTAGGAGGTTATAATGCGCGGCAGACGCTTGGAATCCTTGAAACAAAAGTGAGGAAGGTAGACCCAGATATCGTTCTTATTGGTGTGTGTGCGAATGATTACGTCTCTTTCCGATATCGTGCCTATCAGATGGGGAATCGCCTCTTTGTCAGAGGACGGGATGGGTCGGTGGCCCGGCACCTCAATTTTCTTTACCAGCGGAGCGACCTTTTTAAGTGGTTGTACGATCAATTACACAAAATTTTCATGATGAGACGGGGGTACTTGGCCTACCTCCAACACCGCTTTCCGCCGGCAGATACGGCCAGTTTGGAACGTTGGGAGGAAGCACTGGACCGAATGGCGCAGATTTCAAAAGAGGTTCAGGCCGTGCCGCTTTTTGTCTTTTTTCCACTCCATTCCCAGGTGTATCGAGGAGAAAGGGCGGTGGATCAGCGTCTTGTTGCATGGGCCGAAAAGCGCGGCCACCTCTTCTTGGACCCGACGCCCATCTTCAGAAAGGAGGATGCGACGGGAATGAGTTTTTATCTCGAACGGGATATCGTGCACCCGAATGCGAAGGCCTTTCATAGGGTGAGTGATGCTCTTTATGAGCTTATTCAGTCAGCGCAACTCGCAGGGCGGTTGAATTGAAAACCGATTATCAAAAATTCATTTCTGATGTGGCTGCGGTGGGAATCACGGAATTCATCATCCGGGCCTCAGGCCTTGTGACACTGCCGATTCTGACGCGGATGCTATTGCCTTCGTCATACGGCTTGTGGGCTCTGATCTTGATCACGATAACAATCGTTTCTTCGGTTTTTCAGGCGGGGCTGGGGGTAGCACTGGTTCGGTTTGTGCCTTCCGAAAAAAACGGAGAGGATCAAGCAAAAACAATCTCTGATATTTTAGGATTGGTTTTCGTCCTGAGCCTGATTGGAATGGCGTTCTTCTGGCTCGTAGCACCGGCGTTAGGGAAAGGATTTCTGAAAATCTCAGCGGAGGACCTCGGTGTATTCCGCCTGAGTGTTTTGTTCATTCCCCTTTATGCGCTTCGGGAAATGCTGATGCGCTCATTGCGGGCGCTCCGGTGGATGGGGCGTTTTGCAGGGCTTAACTGCTTCAAAGTGGGATTGGAAATCGGAGGACTCTTGTGGCTTTTTCATACCGCCAAGGGAACCGTTCCGAACGTTGTGTGCCTTTATCTCATGATTGAAGCGGTTACGATCGGTGCCGGTTTTTGGTTTATGGCCGGGCGGATGCCTTTGAGACGGCCCGATCTGACACGGGCGAGGTCTTATTTGCCTTTTGCGTTGCCACTCGCGGCGAATGCGCTTTTGCTTCTGGCCATCCATTCATCCGACCGGTATCTCCTGAGCCATTTTATCGGCTTCTCGGCAGCGGGAATCTATACCGCGGCATTGAATATCAGCATGATCGCGCATCTTTTCCTCATGCCGATACAGTCCGTGCTCCTGATCGCCACAGCCGATCTGTACGATGCCAATCAACTCGATGAAGTCCGCACCTATTTCAGATATTCGATCAAATATTATTTAATCTTGACAATGCCGCTCGTTCTGGGGTTGGTCCTCTACGGAAGGCCGTTCATCCGGCTGGTGGCCACGGCGGCGTATCTGGGGGACGCTCAGGTGTTGCCATGGCTGACGGTTGGATGCCTTTTCTACGGGGTTTATCAGCTCCTCATTTTTACCGCTTATCTTCGCAAACGAACCCAATGGGACTTTATTCTGCTTTTAGGCGGTGCGGCGACAAATATTATTTTGAATATTTTATTGATTCCCCCCTTCGGGCCAGCGGGTGCTGCAGCGGCAACTGCTGTTTCCTTTCTTCTTTTGGCATTGGCAGCTTATGCGCTGTCTTGCCGCTACCTGGGATTTTTATTTCATCCCATGTTGGGATTGAGGGTGCTGGCTGCATCCTCTGCGATGGGTTTTTTGATTGTTCTTTTGTCTGAACGGAAGACCATTTGGGATCCGGTTCCGATCGGGATGGGATTGTTGGTCTATTTTGGGGCGCTTTCGGTCCTGCGGACTTTCAGGATGCCCGAACTCCGGCTTTTGGTTGGCGTTCCATCGGACCGCTTGTGAGGCGATAACATGTCAGCGCTTTTTGGATGGCTTGATCCAAATCCTTCGCGCCTTTTGGAAAAATTTGAAGCGCTCCAGAGAGTGCTTGCTGTGCGCGAGCACGGTGAAACAGATCGATACGTTACGGAGGGTATGAGGATAGGGC
>JBDRBD010000021.1:0-2358 GCA_043823025.1 Candidatus Omnitrophota bacterium
CCTTGCCCCGATACAACAGCGTTCCCTCTTTCAGGCCGAGGTCCTTCAGGAGCTCGGGGGGCGGCTCATAGGAAATTTTGCATTTCGGGCAGATGATGCGGACAAGGCGCTGTGCCAGAACGGCGATGACCGTCGAAGAAACTAAGAACGGTTCGATTCCCATGTCCACCAGACGCGTAATCGCGGAAGGGGCATCGTTGGTATGCAGGGTACTGAAAACCAGCTGTCCGGTGAGAGCCGCATGGATCGCGATATCTGCCGTCTCCGCGTCGCGGATTTCACCGACCATCACAATGTCCGGGTCCTGACGCAAGATGGAACGGAGCCCGGAGGCAAACGTCAGGCCAATCTTGGGATTCACGTGGCATTGACGCACCAGCTCCAGATGATACTCCACCGGGTCCTCGACGGTGATGATGTTTTTCGTCATGCTGTTAATCTCTTGGAGGGTGGCATAGAGGGTGGTGGTTTTTCCGCTTGAAGTCGGGCCTGTCACCAGGACAATGCCGTAGGGCCGACGGATGAGGTGGTTGAATTCACCAAGCATTTCTTTCGGAAAACCGAGGTCGTTCACGCTCAAAAGAAGGTTTCGCCGGTCCAAAAGACGCATCACCACGTTTTCCCCGTAGACGGTGGGGAAGGTGGAGATACGCAAGTCGATGTCTTTCCCCTCCGCTTTGACCTGGAAGCGCCCGTCTTGCGGTATCCGTTTCTCCGCAATGTCCATTTTCGAGAGAATCTTGATGCGGGAGACGACGGCGGGCTGCAAATCCGTCGGCGTGGTGGCGACTTCGTGAAGGATGCCGTCAATTCGGAAACGAAACCGGAGAACATTCTCCGCGGGTTCCACGTGGATGTCGCTCGCCCTGTCCCGAACCGCCTGCATCATGAGCATATTCACCAGCTTGATGATGGGGGCCTCTTCTGCAATCTGCTCGGCCGTACGTCCTTTCCGCTGGGCCTCCATCGTCAGCACTTCTTTGTCAATTTCCTTGATGATTTCCTCGAGCGACCCGCTGACCCCGTAATACTGGTCGATGGCGCTGCTAATCGCACTGACCGTTGCGTAGCAGGGTTCGATGTCGCGCTTGGCCTTCTGGCGGAGATCATCAATGACAACCACATCTTGGGGATTGGCCATGGCGACAGTCAGCGTGTTTCCGATGCAAAAAATAGGGATTAAGACATGCTTCTTGGCAAGGGCTTCGGGGACCAAGGCAATGGCAGCGGCATCAATCAGGTAATTTTCAAGGTCTACATACAGAACCCCCATTTGCTCCGCCAGGAGCATTCCCCTTTCCTCTTCCGTGATGATATTTTTCCGGACCAGGATTTCGTCGAGGGAAAGATTCTTTTGACGGGCTTCGTCGTCTGCCTGCTGCAATGCCTCAAGGGTCAACCGCCCCGATGCAACAAGGTTTTGCCCAATCGATTTTTTAAGCTGCATGAATGGGGTCTCCTTTTTTCGTAACTTGTTTCAGTATAGCACAATATATTCATATTGTCAACGAAAGTATCCTCTGGTATAGTAGGTGCGATGACGTGCCATTTTTTTCAAAAAAACTTCTCCGGTCCTTCCGGCGGGGCGTTTGGGAAACTGGTTCTCCTTCTCTTTTCCCTCGGAATTTTTCTTTCCGTCCTCCACACCCTCTGGGCTTATGATGTCTGGTGGCATCTCAAAGCCGGCGAAGTCATCTGGAAAGAGCATTTCATCCCCGGGACCAACCTTTTTTCCTATACCGCACCGGAACACCCCTGGATTGACCTTTCCTGGGGATTCCAGCTTTTCATTTACATCGCCTACAAGCTCTTCGGCGCAAGCGGAATCATTCTTTTTAAGGCCGCCGTGGTGACTTCGATCTTTTTGCTTCTTCTGAAGGGCTTTTCCCGGAGTGTTCCGCTCCTGGTCCTTCTCCCTGTCCTTGCGTTAATTCTTTTCACCGCCCACGAGCGCCTTGTGGAGCGTCCTGAAGTCGTAAGCTACTTATTTTTAGTCTCCTTCCTTCTCATCCTTGAAAAAGACCGGAAAAAACCCTCAAAAACCCTTTACGCGCTCCCTCTCCTTCAAATCCTCTGGGCCAACACCCATGCCCTTTTCGTGCTTGGGCTTCTTGTTATTGCGTCCGCATGGCTCGGCGCAGTCCTTTCGTGGCTGACTGCAAAAAAACGCCTGGCGCCGGTTTCCTTTCCGTCGAGGCTCACTGCGGTCTTTGTCCTCTCATCCCTGGCGACTCTCGTGAATCCGTACGGCGCTAAAGGCGCCCTCTTCCCCCTGACGCTCCTCACCCGCATCAGCGGCGAGTTCGACGTTTTTACTTACGGGATCGGTGAATTCACAAGGCCCTTTTTGACGGGGGG
>JBDRBD010000022.1:0-2161 GCA_043823025.1 Candidatus Omnitrophota bacterium
AGCTCCGGTCCACGAAGGAAAGGTGCTTTTTGGGCAAACGAAGCGCCTTCCTGACTGGGATAGCGTAATAGCAGTTTGCTGAAAAACTGAAAAAGGAGGCTTTGAGCGCGAATATATTTTTTCCGGTAACAGCCAGCGCGGAGCGAAACGCCCGAAAAATCTGTGATTTTTCAGTGAAGCGAAGCGCGTAGCTGTCGGAAAAAATATCCTGAGTAGCGAAAAGCCGACTTTTTCATCATCCTGTTAGACAAAACCGATGACAATGTCAGCGGCGGGGCGTGGGGGCGGAGGTCCCACACCTTAAGCGAACCAACCTTTGGATATTCAAATAGCTATCTTGATCCAACCCAGATTCAACACTTGTTGTTCACTTTTTTTCCCCCCGCAGTGTCACGAGCAGGATCTCGCCGGGACGCCAAAGGCGCATGCGCGGTCCCCACGTGCCTGTGCCGCGGCAGACGATGACGGTCATGCCGTCCACCTCATGCTGTCCGTCCAACAGTGGGTAGACGAATTGGACGAGATACCCGAATGGCCACACCTGTCCGCCATGAGTGTGACCACAAAGCATCAAACGCGCACCAAGGCTGGCCGCCTTTTCGGCCTGCGAAGGCTTGTGAGAGAGGAGGATGGTAGCACCCGGAGGCCGACCTGCGAACGCCTGGGTGATGAAATCGCCCTCCTGGGCGGCACCGCGTTTGGCTGTTAGATCGTCCACACCTACCAAGACGAGGCCAGGCCGCACTTCGGCCCATCGATTGCGCAGTACTTGGATACTCGTCTCCCCAAACAGGGGCATGCTGTTTTCGCGGCCCCCGTGGAACTCATGGTTGCCAGGGACGGCCCAGACGCCTAGCGGTGCAGAAAGACGGCCCAGAACCGGAAGAAGCTCGGCCTGGGGCCGACCGTGTCCTTCGAAGACATCGCCGAGCAAGACCACGAGATCCGGCCGCAACGCCTGGACTTGGGCGACCCGTCCCTCCAGCCATTGCTTGCCGAGAAGCGAGCCGAGGTGCAAGTCGGACATGGCGGCGAGCACCAGGCCATTCATCTCATTGGGAAGGCCGGCAATGCCCACCTCATATTTTTCGACTACTGGCGGCCTCAAGCCCTGAATGAGCGCGATCACACAAAACACCCCACTGGCAACCAGAGCCCATCCTCGCAGCGAAGGCGCCAGCCGAGGGAAGAAAAAACCGAAGCCCGTTAGAAGGTCCATCGCCAGAAGAGAGACGGAGGCCAGGAACAGCGCGGCCATCCAAGTCATGCCGAATAATTCCATCGCTGCGGCCAATCCTCCTGTCCCGCCATGACCGAAAACGCGGGCGGACAAAAACCCTCCCCAGAGGAGTATGCCGATCCCGATTAGAAGCTTTCGGGGAACAAGGCGGTTCACGAATGGCACCGAGGAAGCGCGCCAGATGACGTAAATGTGCATCAATGTGCCTGCGGAAAGGAGAATGATTCCGAACATGATCCCTCCTGCGAAAGAGTCCGTAATCCCCGCAGAACCCAATATGCAGTTGATCCTGGAAAATTGTCATTTCACTGTTAGCTCGGAAAAATGGGAAGGCTTAAATCAACAATAATAAATCGTGAATCGAATATCGTCTGCCTTCCTAACTTACGCCACTTCTTCCTGAAAAGCTATCAAGTTTTCGCCAACCAAATGGGAGTTGATTCCCCAAAGAACATTTTATTGATATGCCATAAGCTCCTTAAGTAAACCGGATAACGCGGGGCATTATAAAAACGCAAATCCATCTTCAAAGTTTCTTTCTTTCCCATCCTCTTCATCCTAACCTTCCTTCTCCGCTCTGGAATAATGTCCGTCTTGTCCTTTATAATGATCCTGTTTTTCTCCGTCTGCGAAGGCAGGAAAGAATGCGATACCCTTTAGCAATAAGCACGCCACAAAGAGCATAGAGGGTTTGATCCGCCCGGCCTTTTTCAATTCCATTTCAGGATTTTAAATCCCTCAAACCAAAGAATGCTGATAATTCCAGTCATCAAACAGATCACAAGATCAATAAAGTGTAAAGTGCTGAAATGGAAAAGGTCTTTCATAGCGGGTACATAAAGGACGATCATCAGAAATATCACGGTTCCTCCCAGGACCCACTTGAGCGCAGCATTTGGCATGCGAAACATCGAAAGGACG
>JBDRBD010000023.1:0-3504 GCA_043823025.1 Candidatus Omnitrophota bacterium
AGGATTCCAATTAACAATAACGCTGCGAACACTCCGGACATTTTTCTCATTGGTTCTAATCCCTCCTTGTTCTTTCCTCCGGGCCCGATGTGTTATAATTTTCCCGGGCCCGTATGCGGTTTTACCTGCTTCGGGTTCGGGCGGGGAGCAGTTCCTTATTTTGCGATGGGGCTCTGCTCTTCCGCCTTTTTATATTTGACGCCTTTTCAGGTGAAAAAGGCTGTTGTACCGGTATGGCACAGTAGAATTTTCCTCCTTTGTCCGTCTGGCTAAAATTCGGCTTTCTCCTGTAAAATCACCTTGTTTTTTGTCAGGTCAATCTGTTTTATGTTGCCGGAAAATTCTTTGAGTTCTCCCCAGAGGTTTTTCAAATGGATTTTCCCGTCTTCGATGTCTATCAGAGACACATTGTCCATGATTAATTCCTGTCCTTCGCTTGTCTCAATATACGCGCTGACTTCACACATGTTTATTTCACCTTCAGCATTTCTTTCGCTTCCTTGAATCTTTCATTTGCAATGGATATGGACTCGACCGCCTCCTCGATTTTCCCGCCGATTTCGGCACGCCCGCCGCCTTTCAGTTTTTCGGCCCACTCTTTGTAAGTCCCGACGTGGCTTTCGTTGTGTTCTATCCAGTGGGCCAGAAGAATGTCTAACTTTTCAGTTTCGTCCATATCTCAACTCCTATAGATTGTTGAATGGGAAAAAAGAAAGGCGGGGGAGACAGCCTGCGCCTCCCCCACACTCCAAGAAAGCAGTAAGGCAGAATGTTCGAACTGCCTTGTTAATCCCATTTCATATCTCCTCAACCGTTCATTTTGAACAGGCCGGTCTCGTTTTCACACCGCTGACGCATCCGCAGGGCGATTGTTTCCACTTCCTCAATTTCCTCTTCGGTGGCCCCCAAGTTTTTCGCCGTGGCCCTGAACTGGCCGTGGCAGTGAGTGCAGAAGGTAGAAACTGCGGTTGCCACGGCAACAAGCGCTTTTGTTTTCGGCTCGAGCGCGCCTTCTCTAATAACCTTAGTTCCCACGTCGATAATCTTGTCCTGTATCTGGTTCGGCAGTTTCACTTTCGTTTCCATGTCAGCCCCCCTCGTAGTGCTATGATTCTAAAATTCGTAACATCCATACGGTAAAAAAATATAGCGCACCCCTCATGATTTCGGCTTGGTAAGTATCCCCATCGTCGTGAAATTCGTCTTGCCGTGTTTTACGCCCTTCGTACTCACAAGCATGTCTCCTAATTTTTTTATTTCTCTTCCCCTGCCCCTCAGCACGAGCACCTCGAGACAATGATGCTGATCGACGTGAACGTGGAGGGAAGCGACAATGTGCGCGAGTTCTTTGTGTTGAGCCGCGATCAATTTCTGGGCAAGCTCTCTCGATTCATGACTGAAGACAAGAGAAACAGTGCCGAAAGATTCCACCTCTCCGCCTTCCCATTCCTCCTCAACCAGTTTTTCCCGGATCATATCTCTTAATCCTTCCGACCTGTTGTCATAGCCCTTTCTCTTTAAAAGGGTATCCAGTTTCTCCAGGAGGTCTTCATCTATCGAAACCCCAAATCGAACCTTGCTTTCCATGATTGATCACTCAATTCGTGTTACTATTTTCACATTCTTAACACCGCCCATTCTATATGATATGATTACTTTGTCAAGGTGTATTGGAATTCTGCTATGAAATATACGGAGGATTAAACATCATGCTGAAAAAAACCGTTGGTTCAACACCGAAAATCACTGTGGCGTTCGTATTGGTCGTATTTTTTTCTGCCGACGCCGCTTTCGCGGACGGACCGGCGGACTGCACGAATATAGAGACAGATAAAGGGAAAGTTACCGGAGTCGCACATGAGAAAGCTCCGCTTTGCATCTATAGAGGAATTCCTTATGCCGCGCCGCCTGTGGGCGAACTGCGCTTCGCGCCGCCCGCGCCGCACGATCCCTGGAATGAAACCCTCATCGCCGACACCTTTGGAAACGAATGTCATCAATATCCCTTCAGCATGTCCCCGGTTAAAAACACCACCGGCGATGAAGACTGTTTGTATCTGAATATCTGGCAGCCGTTTTCGGCGGCTGAAGAACCGAAAGCGGTAATGGTGTTTATCCACGGTGGAGGATTCGTTTTCGGTTCCGGCAGTTTCGACCTCTATGAAAGCACGAGACTGGCCATGCGGGGCGGCGTCATCGTTGTAACCATTAATTACCGGCTCGGGCCGCTGGGCTTTCTCGCGCACCCGGCCCTGGAAACCCCGGACGGGGCGTTGGGCAACTGGGGCATATACGATCAGCTTGAGGCCCTGCGGTGGATAAAACGCAATATAGAGAATTTCGGCGGCGATCCCGACAACATCACCGTTTTCGGCGAGTCGGCCGGCGCTATGTCAATAGGAATCCTGCTGACGACGCCGCTCGCGGAAGGGCTTTTCAATAGGGCGATCATGGAAAGCGGCCTTCTGAGTATGGAAGGTACATCTCCGGAAGCGGCTGCTGAAACAGCCATAGAGTTCGCGGAAAAAATCGGCTGTGGAGATCCCGAAACAGCGGCGGAATGCCTGCGCTCGATAGATGTTGGTAAAATCCACGAGCGAGTTCGCTCAGGCTGGTTTTTTCATGGGACCGGAGAAGACGTCCCGGAAGAAGAAAAGAAATATTCCTTTAACATGAATATCGACGGCAAACTGATACAGGACGGCACTTTAGAACTGCTGGCGAACGGGAACCTTATCAAAAGCGTTTAAACAGTCATCGTCGGAAACAACAGCGACGAGGTCGCCATGATAGGCGCGAAGCGCGGCAATTTACAAACCCGAAAGGACTTCGAGGACAAAGTGGATGATTATATCAAGTCGATGGGGGAAAGATGGAAGAGAAAAATCGACCGGGATGAACTTCTGTCTCTATATTCCGAAGACGAATACCCGGAGGCGCAAGACGCGTATAAACACCTGATCTCCGATATGTTATTCATCTGCCCGAACGTTCTCAGCGCGAAATACCTTACCTCCGGCGGGGCCGACGTTTACCTGTATCAATTCGCTAAAGCGCCCGACACCAGGGGAGTATTCAAAGACCTGGGGGCGTTCCATGGCTCCGAGCTGATGTTCGTCTTCGGTAAATTTGAGGCTATGGGATTTAAATTCAAAAGCAGGGACAACAAAGCGGTGTCAAAACAGGTCATGTCGCTCTGGACGTCCTTCGCCCGCACCGGCGTCCCGTTCGCGGAAGGCGTCCCGGAGTGGCCGGCATTCGGCACAGAAACCACGCCCTTTTTACGGATCGATTCCGTAAGCAAGGTCGGTTACAATCTCAAAAAAGAAAGAGCCAAAAATGTATTTTCTCCGGTCTTCCCGGAATCTTCGGCAAACCCTATGCACTTGAAGTGTTTCAAGTGAACGCGGAAAGAATTTCAGATAATACGACCCGGGCGGAAAAGGCGACGCGAAAAAACCGCGATAAACAAAAGGATGTTAGCTGGCGCGGTTTGCCGGAACT
>JBDRBD010000024.1:0-2219 GCA_043823025.1 Candidatus Omnitrophota bacterium
CGTTGCGCTTCTTCATCCGCCAACAGCCGCACTCTCGAAGATTGCTCGGATTCCGGAACATGCCGCAGGTCGACCGTCGTTATATTTATCTCCGAAGGGGAAGCAATGGATTGAACGGGCGACCCGTCTTTGACGGGAAAGGTCGTGCGAAGGATTTCGTGGCGGCGCACGATCTCGGTGATACTCCGGCGGAGGGCGGCAAGGTTGAGGGATCCTATCAAATGAAGGGCTGACGGCATGTTATAGGCGGGACTCCCTTTCTCCATCTGTTCCAGAAACCACAATCGCCGCTGGCTAAAGGAGAGGGGGAGATCCCGGTCCCTGGAGACTGGATGAATAGTGTTGCTTCCGGATTCCATCCTGTGGAGCACAGACAGAATCTCAGCTTTCCGTTCAGCCAGTTCGGCCCTCAGACTTTGCGTCAGGACACCTCTGGGTGCGTTACAGCGCAATTGGTCTCCATCTGACCGGAGCTCGATGCCCATGTCATCGAGGGAGGACAAAAAGGCCTCGATGTCTTTCATAATACAATTTCCTCCCTCTCCTCCGGCACTCCCGACCGCCTGTTTTGATTTTCGAAACGGATCTTCTCAATACGCTCTGAGAGTCCGGCCACGGTAGGCTCATCAAACAGGTTGCGGATATTTATCTCCACTTGGAAGGTTTGGCGAAGCCTGGAAATGACCTGGGTGCCAAGGAGAGAATGCCCTCCCAGCTCAAAGAAATTATCCTGGACCCCCACCGGGCTGAGGCCGAGCACGTTTTCCCATATATGAGTCATTTTCCGCTCAATGTCTGTGCGGGGTTCCATATAAACGCTGGACAACGTCGGTCTTTTGTGTGAAGAGGACAGGCCGCTCTTCTCTGAACACGGCTGTTCCTCCAGGGGATCCATTCTGATCCATTGTTCGATCCTCTTTTGAAGGTCGCTCGTCGAGACAACAATCTGATTCGTTTTGCCGACCAGCGATAAAATGGATTGAAAGGCGGCCATACCCTCTTCAGGGGTCAGCGTCAATTCAGCTATTTTCGCCCCCGCTGATGTGGCCGTAGAAGGATCCGTATGTTGATCGTCCAACTGCCAGCCGTCCCAGTTGACGCTGATCCAGGGAACGTTGTTTCCTCGATTATGCCGGGATACGAAAGCATCCATGAAAAGATTGGCCGCGGCATAGGAAACAAACTGCAGCCCGCCAAGGACCGATGACAAGGAAGACATCAGGATACAGAAATCAAGATCCGTTCCCTCTAAAACGCTTTCCAGAACCATGGTTCCCTGTATCTTTGGTCGGAATTGCTCTCTGCAAGCTTCTTCAGTCGTCTCTTCTATGGCGCAGAAGGAAGCGCCGCCGGTTATTCCCGCCGCGTGAATGACGCCGTGGATTGTCCCGAAACGCTCCTTTGCCTGAATCACGGCCTCTTGCATCTGTCGCTGATCGGCGGCATCGGCGGAAAGGACAAGGACCTCGGCGCCTAAAGTTTCAAGTGCCAGAATATTGCGGATCTTCAGACCAACGCCGTCTTCTGCGGCATGATCTGCCAGCCATTGCTCCCACGCATGCCTGGGAGGAAGAGCGCTGCGCCCGGTCAGGATCAGTCTGGCCCGGGCTTTCTTTGCAAAGTGCTCCGCAAAGAGAAGGCCGATGCCTCCAAGCCCTCCGGTGATCAGATAGACCCCTTTTTCTCTCATTCCTGTTTGAACCTTCTCGCCCGACGGCAACCGAAACGGATGGAAGGTTTGTACCCAACGATATTTTCCCCGATAGGCTATCATCGTGTCAGAGGATCGCGTGGTGAGTTCCGCTAGAAGTCGGTCCCGTGTCTCCCGGCTGTTCCGGGACTCTAAATCGGAAACATCGATATCAATGCTTTGACATGAAATGTTCGGATATTCCTGCCCAATGACTTTGACCGGCCCTAGCAGCGCCGCCTTGCCCGGGTGAAGGACTTCTTCACCGGTCACTTCCTGCATGTGGTTGGAGACCACCTTGAGATAAAACCTGGTCTCACCATACTGTCTGCCGAGGGCCTGCCCGAGAAAGAGCAGGCTGTAAAAACCACCGCTCTGGTGTTTTTCCATAGAGCCCGATTCCCCCTGATTCTCTCGAGTCACGCACCAGAGATGAACGATGTTCTGAGGAACCATGTCTTGCAGGCGAAGCTCGTCAAAAAGCTCATCGTAATCCTTTCGAAGGGTGGGATTGATCTCATACCCCTTA
>JBDRBD010000025.1:0-10544 GCA_043823025.1 Candidatus Omnitrophota bacterium
TGCATGAAAGTGTTGCCAATACAGCCCACCATTCCTGCTCCATGTCCCCTATCATGCTGTTTTTGAAGCCACTAATAATGCCGGCGCAAATGAGCGGAATGACTCCTGTCACCCAAATGTCAAAATACTGAAGGGCTTTTCCCCGAGGACCTTCCAGTTTCGGCTGATATTGCCAGTAAATGAGAAGTGCCATGATGAGAGACGGCAGCATAAAAAGAAGCGTTAAAACCATCATTCCCCCCTTCCCTTCGAGGCTTTTTACGGTTCACCCATGGTGAGGTCCCATGCGGCCTGGACGGAGCCCGAAAGGCACGAAACGGCCTGACCTTCGAAAACCTCGAGATCCATCTTCCTCATCTGCCTGCTATTATAATTATAGGCCTTTTTAGATACCAGTGGAAGTGATGATTAGAAGGCATGAGAAATAAAAAAGGCGGATCTTTCGACCCGCCTTTTTCTCCTTCAAAAGCGTATCCTATTCAGACTTTTTTCCCGGAAGTATAGATGTTGCTGCTTTGACCGCGCCTTCTGTTGTTTGCTGAACGGTTTCTTTGGCGCCCTTGATCGGTGCTATAGTGACTGCTTTGGCAGGGCTTTCCTTTGCGGTTTCATACATTTCCACAGGAACCTGAACAGTGCCTTCGACAGTTTCCTTTAATCCCTCTTTAAGCTGCTGACCAACGGATTCGGCCTCGGCTTTAGCCTTCTCTTCCTCACTACCGTAGGGCGGAAGAACAGCTGTTCCGGCTTTTACTGCACCTTCTGTGGTCTTTTTGGCAGTTTCCTTGGCGCCCACAAGTGGTGCCACAGTGACTGCTTTGGCAGGGCTTTCTTTGGCTGTCTCATACATTTCTACAGGAACCTGAACAGTGCCTTCGACAGTTTCTTTGACCCCCTCAACCACCTTGCCTGCTGCCTTTTTGGCTGGGCTTGCCTTCCCCGCTGCAACCGCTAATCCCGCCAGACCAAATACCGTTACAAGCATAAGTATTAGGACGTGCCGCATCTGAGTAACCTCCTTCTTCCGATTCTGTTAAAAGCCGTTCATTCATGCAATACAACCTAAGCTTTCGAGTCAGCTTTCAGCAGCCAACCTGCCCCAGCTTTCAATCTCAGGTCACGACTTTATGCGCTGTCCTTTCGGACAGAATACTAACATCGTCTAAAAAAACAGCACAATTGTCAAGTATATTGTAAAAGATCAACTTTTGTGTCGATTAATCAAAGTCAGAAAAAGAAGGGGTGAGTCCCGTGACCCACCCCTTTCCAGAGCATCCGCTTTTATTGGGTTTGGGTTGTAGCGGATGTTTCATCCGGAATGAAGAACGTTGCGGCCTTGGCGGCCCCCTCTGTCGTCTGAAGGGCTGTTTCCTTAGCACCTCTGACGGGAGCCAAGGTTACTGCCTCTACAGGATTTTCCTTTACAGTTTCCGCCATCTCCAGAGGCACCTGCACTGAACCTACAACGGTCTCCTGGATTCCGCTCACCAGTTCATCCGTTTTACGTTCAATAACACTGGAGGGCTCCTCTGAAACGGCAAGGCCTGCGAATCCCAGTCCAACTACCACAGCAAGCACGAGTATCAAACTGTTACGCATATCCCAAACCCCCTTCCTTTCCTTATATCCTAGGTCAAATAAAAAGGCCGCTTGGCTTACGCAAAGCGGCCTAAAACATACCTCCCTTCGGCAGCCTGTCAACCCTGGACTTTCGTCTTTAGGCACCTGGCTTTGCGCCTCCGTCTTTCGACGGATTTGCCCTTATCGTGTGCAACGGACAAATTGTCAATACCTTCGGTAAGTATACCTGAAAACTGCCAGATTTTCAAGGGTGGCGAAAAATTTTTAGAGTTTCAGCAACTTCTTTAAAATCGTATGGTTGCGCCTGCAAAAAATCCGGAAATCTTCATTTTGAGGAAGTCATCTTCATTCTTAGCTTTGACGTCGAGGTACCGGTAACCCACTGTCACGCTGAGGTGTTCAGTCGGGAGGATTTTTGCGCCCGCCTCGGCTTCGATAAAGTAGCCATAGTCTCCTCCGGACATACCGGCGCCCTCCGCATAGAGGTCCATTCGCGTAAATGGTTGGATATTCAGCGCAAGACCGGCAGTGGGAAGACCGACGAGATACTCTTCGGATTCGCTGAGCGCCGGGACAAGATTGGGGGCTTTAAGGGCGGTATCCGCAAAGACCCCCTTCCCCTCCAGGAGCGTTCCAAGCTTCACCCTTTCGTTTGAAAAACGGATGAATTGCCATATCCATCCGAGACGGAAATAGTAGAGGTCAAGGTCGGAATCGATAAGAGCCCCCGCCATGTAGGTCTTGCCGTTAAAGTCAATGCTTTGGGTGATGGTTCGACTTCCGCGATAGGCAGCCTGTGTGAAGGCAGCCCTTACTCGGTGATCCGAGTTAATATGCCAGGTGACGATTCCCTCCGGATAGTCTTCGTCCTTAATTCCAAGATCTGAGTCGAGGTCAAATGTGCTTCCAATATTGGACTCGACCGCCTTGGCTTTGGCATCCAACCCCGCCAGCCAGTAGCGCCCTTCAAACTCCACAGTATCCTGGGCGTAGCAGAGCCCGGCGATGCTCACGAAACACACTACGAAGCAAATAGTTGGTTTATGCATTACTGCCTCCTTGGCTCATCACTGGGCGGAAAAAGCCACTCGGGCTCTTCGGGACGCCGCATTTCCTGCACCAGCGGCGCCAAGATGGAAACGATTTTTTCCCATCCGCCATGAAGTCTTAAAGCATGGTAGTCAGCTGTTACGCTTGTCGTTCGGCCATCAATTTCCGCCTTAAGCCATGCTCCTGGAATATCTGGGCCTCTTGGAAAAAGGCCTTGGAGGCGGAAAAGCCCCGCGTTCACCAGGCGTTGAAAAAGGCGCTTTGTTTCATCCGGCGGAAGCTGTTTGATGCGCTGAATCGTCTGATAGCGGTGGGTAGGCCAATAAGAATGAAAATAACTGTAGGCGACTAGCCCATCACCTGTGATCGTCATCTCCACATAATCGGCACCGGACTCCCCGCCTCCGAAGCCGTAGAGGATGGTATCAGCACCGTCAAGTTTCAAAGAGACTGGTCTTGCACAACCGGAAAAAACAATGACTCCCACGATAAGAAACGCCGCCAATTGATGTACACAAGTCGTCTTCATGATCCCCTCCGCTATGAATACGTTACCCTGCTGGATTCATTATAAAACTTTTTATGCGCAAGGGGAAGAGATGAAGCTTGTCCCTCTTTTCTTTTAGCGCTATGATGGTAGCGGAGGCTTAAGTCATGTTGACTAAAGAGGAGCTTGAGCGATACAAAAGACAGATGCTAATGGCCGGCTGGGGCGAGAAAACTCAGGAAAAACTGAAGCGCTCCACTGTCATGGTTGCCGGCGCTGGGGGGCTTGGTTCTGCAGTCTGTTATTATCTTGCTGTTGCCGGAATCGGTGAGCTTCGCGTCTGCGACTCAGACGTCGTAGAAATGAGCAATCTGAATCGGCAAATTCTACATACTCCTTCGCGTATTGGCATGAACAAAGCCATTTCGGCTGAAAAAACGCTCCAAGAAACCAATCCTCAAGTAAAAATCGTCCCATTCCCCGAGACTTTGACAGCGGACAACGTCGATCATCTGATAGGAAAAGCGGACGTCCTTCTTGACTGTCTGGATAATTTCTCCACCCGATACCTCTTGAACGACGCCTCCCTGCGTCTTGGCATTCCTCTTGTTTTCGGGGCGGTGCGGGGACTTGAGGGCCGGCTGAGTGTTCTGGCACCTCCGGAAACGCCATGCCTGCGGTGCGTCTTTCCAGAGGAACCGCTTCCAGAAGTATTTCCTGTGGTGGGGGCAACGCCCGGCGTCATCGGCTGCCTGCAAGCAGTCGAGGCGCTTAAGGTTCTGACGGGGATCGGGACGCCGCTTAAAAACAAACTTTTGCTTTGGGACGGAATGACGATGTCGTTCAGTCAGTTTCAGACCCGGAAATCGCCGAACTGTCCTTCTTGCGGTTCAAAATAGCGCCCAACGTCTATTCTTCAACTTCTTCGGTTTTCGTATCCCCCTTCCCCGCTTCCTTCTGTAATTCCATTTGGCGAAGCTGAATCATGATGCGCCCTAATTTCTGTTCAATCGCCTCCAATCGGGCCATGATTTCCTGCACTTTCCCATCCACTTCCGCCAGCTGCGTCGTTACTGTGTTCATCTTCTGACTGAGGTATTCATCCACAGGAAGCGGCATCAGGACCCCGTGGCGCTTCACAACAGGCCAATCCTTTGGAAGCCGGAAATGAAGACCCTCTTCGGTCTTGATGGCCATAAGGTCCTCATCGGTTTTTCCCTTTTGAGGCTCTTGGGCGTAACCTGAAACCACGCTGAAACTGAGAAAACAGGCGAAAACGAAAACGCATATTTTTTTCATCAATCCTCCCCTCGCTTGTATTCATTATAGAACTTTTTGTCGGTTAGGAAAAGGTGTGATGAAAGACAAGATATGCTACAATAACTCCAAAAACCGAAGGAAGTTGCAACACGATGACGGACCGTCTCCGCGAAAGCCTCTTCATGAAAACCTGCCGCCGCGAACCGACAGAAACAACTCCCGTTTGGTTCATGCGGCAGGCCGGCCGCTATATGAGCGAATACCAAAAAATTCGCTCCCGAGTCGGATTTCTCGAGCTTTGCAAAAATTCCGACCTTGCAGCAGAAGTAACCGTCACAGCCGTAAGGCGCTTAGGCGTGGACGCTGCAATCTTTTTTTCAGACATCCTCCTTCTTGTCGAACCGATGGGGGTCAGTTTAACCTATCGCAAGGAGAACGGTCCCGCCATCGCGAAACCTGTTCGTTCCGGAACGGATGTGGACCGACTTCCGGAATTCAATCCTGAACTTTCTCTTCCGTTTGTCTCTGAAATCATTCAAAAGTCCCGCGCATGGCTTCCGCCGAATGTCCCGCTTTTGGGATTCTCAGGCGCTCCCTTCACTCTCGCCAGCTATCTCATTGAAGGAGGCGCCTCGCGGAATTTCGAAAACACTAAAAAGCTGATGCGGGAAGAAGGCGACGTCTTTCATGCGCTCATGCGTTATCTCTCCCGGACAGTCCTTCGGTATCTCGACGGTCAAATTAAAGCCGGGGTCCAAGCGGTTCAGCTTTTTGATACGTGGGTCGGCTGCCTGGATCCTGAAAAATATCGCACTTTTGTCCTGCCGTACACCCGGGACATTTTCCAAAACCTTCCTCAGGCCGTCCCGGCGATCCACTTCGGGACCGAACAAGGTCCGCTCCTTGAGCTGATGCGGCAAGCGGGCGGGCAGGCCATGGGACTGGACTGGCGCCTTGATTTAGGCAAGACCTGGAAACGTCTCGGCTATGATGTCGGGATCCAGGGAAATCAGGACCCAGCGACTCTTTTAAACGGGCAAAAAGTCGTTCAAACTCATGCAAAAAGAATTCTGGATAGTGCCGCAGGACACCCGGGCCATATCTTCAATCTGGGTCATGGCATTCTTCCTCAAACACCCATCGAAAATGTCATCGCCCTCGTTGACTTTGTCCATGAATATGGGAGGAAGACGCGATGAAGAGCGCGTTGGATGCTGTCTTCCTTTTGGCTTTCGGAGGTCCTTCTTCGCCGGATGACATTGCCCCTTATCTCCAACGGGTGATGGAAGGAAGGCCCTTTCAAGAGGCGCAACGGGAAGAAATCATCCGCCATTATAAAGCGGTGGGCGGGAAAAGCCCGCTGAACGAGCTCACACGCATGCAGGGGAAACGGCTCGAGGCCTTTTTCCGACAAAAAAAATCCTCCCTACCGGTTTATATCGGATTCAGATTCGCTTTTCCCTTTATTCCGGATGCACTTGAAGCAATGAGTTCGAAAGGTATCCGAAACGTCAGGGCCATCATCATGAGCCCTCATCAGAATACGCTAAGTTGGAATGGATATAAAGAAGCTCTTCTTAAGGCGAAATCGGCCATTCAAAACGCCTCTCTTCGTATTGAGTTGGCCAAGCCTTTCTTCGACCATCCGCTTTTCATCGAAGCCGCGGCAGGCCGGGTCGCAGAAGTTCTCTCCTCCCCTTTACGTCAACAGCCCTATTCCCTTGTCTTTACGGCTCACAGTCTTCCTCTTGAAATCGCGGAGCATTCCTCGTACGCGGAGCAAGTAACTGCGTCGGCGGATCTGGTGGCCAAGAAGCTCAAGTTTAATCGCTGGCAAGTGGCTTACCAAAGCCGGAGCGGAAACTCTGAGGCACCCTGGTTGTCACCCGATATTTGCGAAGTCTTGCGGAAACTTGCTCAGGAAGGGGAACGTTCCGTAGTGATTGTTCCTATCGGTTTTGTGTGCGACCACGTGGAAATTCTTTATGACCTGGATATCGAGGCAAAGAATGTCGCTGAAGCTTTAGGCATACGGTTTGTGAGGGCCAAGACCGTAGGAGATCATTCTCAATTTATTGAAATGCTGGAAGATTGCGTTCAAAAACCGGCTGCCGAAATGCTCTGAATATCAGAAAAACAACCATCTTTTTCTTTTGACTCTATCATCGATATTATCATGGACGCGTTGCGCCACATCAAGGGCCGGCATCTTGAATTTATTGCGTGCTTTGACTTCCAGTTCCACCGTCTTCGCGGTGAGCGGTTTCACCGTAATCGTGACATCAGTGTCTTCCACCTTCGCCTGAATGATTCCGGTTTTGGCGTCTTCCAAAACCACCTGTCCCATTTCACGGGCCGCCGCTAAGCTTGATTGAAACACACGATCTTTCGAGCGTGCATATTGATTTTTGACCGAATCCTTACTGAGAGCATACCCACCGGCAACCCCTGCTCCTACCAGCACTGCGGCACAACCGGAGAGCCCAAGCGCTGTCACCGCCAGAACGACCGACAGAAGCCTCATTTTCATCGGATCTCTCCTTTCTTTGCTTTCATTCACAACGGACGGTTTCATTATAACCCTTTTTTACGCAAAAGGAAACAGTCGTTCTATGATTTTGAATCCAAAAGGAAACTCGCCGGTCCATCATTGGTCAGCGTCACTTCCATATGGGCTCCGAAAACTCCTTCTTGCACCGGAATGCCTTTGGCCCGCAACAGGGCATTCAACCGCTCCCAGAGCAGTTTTGCCTTTTGAGGATCGGCTGACAAGTCAAAGCTGGGCCGATTCCCTTTCCGCATGTCAGCATACAGAGTGAATTGAGGAACGCTCAGGATTTCGCCGCTGACCTGCTTCACATCCAAATTCATTTTCCCCGCCTCATCTTCAAAGATGCGAAGATTAGATACTTTTTGCGAAAGCTTTTCGCAGTCGGCCTCTCCGTCCTCGCTTCCAACGCCTAAGAAAAGAAGGAGTCCCCGGCGACTTTCTGAAACAGTCTCCCCGCCGACCCTCACGCGTGCTTGTTTGATTCTTTGAATCAATACTTTCATCCCGACGCGCCTCAATTAATATTTTGATATTTTTTCAAATTTATGGTATACTTTTTATAGACCGAACACCTACGGAATTGGGTCTACCACTCGGACGGTAGAGGCAAACTACGGGTAACCGTAGAGCGCAAAGCCATTGGGTCCTTTGCCTTTTGCAGGCTAAAGGACAGCCAGGCTACCGAAGTCAAAAAACGGCTGTCTGGCAAGACAGCCTTTTTATTTCTGGTGACATAATGTCGGATCTTGAAGAAGGGAAAATACTTGCTGAGCTTGTCGCAAAATTGCTCGTCGTCCTTTGTTTCTTTATCGGATACGGAATTCTGTACCAATCGATGACCAATGAGAAAGAGCATCTTACCCGGCTTGCGCAAGCGCACTACGAGAGTATCGTAGGCATCGATGGGAACACCGCCCACTAATCGGTATTTGAAAATCCCCTTCTAGTTCAGCGAAGCCCCTTGTGCACATAAAGTAACCGTTTCCCCGCTTCTTCCAATGTTTTTCCAAGCGCTACAACGCCATGCGAGCGCATGATAAAATAATCATGTCCAAGAAGCTTCTCAATCTCATGAAGCAGCGCCAGGGAGCCTGACGGCTCTTCGATTGCCGTAATAGGCAGCTGGGTATGCCCGAGGCGTTGGAGAACCTCCTGATCGTGCGCATGGATAATAGCCTGCACGTCCGGTCTTTTCTGATAAATCCCAAAATGAATCAGCGTCTCCGTGGAAGGGATGCGCGCGCCTTTGCAAAAAACCTTTGGCTTGGCTTCCGTCCAATCACACCCCACCACTTCGACGAAATCCTGAGAGGTTAAGGATCCCGTATCGGTCTGGGTCCCCGTAATCACCATGCCCTCCCCGAGCCTGAAGCTGATATTTCCATGAGACCCCTTCCCATAGGAAGGGCAGAACCCTTTCTCAGAAAGTTTTTTTCCCCATGCAATGGCAACTTCAATCCGGGGGTCTTGCGGAAGATGCTGTTCAACGAAGTGTGTTTCGAAGGAAAATCCGACGTGTTCCACTTTTTAAGAAGGCATTCGCCCTTGCGTTAAATACTGAACCATCGGCTTGCGGGTAAGCACGTAAAAGAACGCAACATGGATGGAGACGCCTGTCAGAAAAAGAAAGAGGGGGATCATGGAAAATGGCTGAACAGCGGAAAAATCCGCAACCACCATCTGCATGAGACGGAAGCTCGTTTCTGTGACAAAACCGATCAGGGCCGCCAAAAGTCCAAGTTCCCTTCCGAATTCAATAAGAAAAAGAATCAAAATGCCGCCCATAATATAGTAGAAATTTTTGAAAAGAATCGAGGCGATGTAGAGAAAAGTGATGGTGTCCAGATAAAGACACCGGCTGACACGGCCCTGTTCAAACAGATTTCCGTACCACGTAAGATGGTC
Source organism: Candidatus Omnitrophota bacterium (assembly GCA_043823025.1). Classification (GTDB taxonomy): domain Bacteria; phylum Omnitrophota; class Gorgyraeia; order JACQQV01; family JACQQV01; genus JBDRBD01. Next base: position 8,835 of record JBDRBD010000025.1, read on the forward strand.
TTGAAAAAGATGTTGAAGTTTGAGGGTGAAAAAGAGGCTTGAAAGCACCCCTGCGCCAATCATCAGGAATCCAAGCAGATAAATCGTGCCCTTTTTCATAGGATTATGATACTAAAAGGAACTGTTTTTGACAACCTCGATGCTGGAAATTTTTGTTCACAAAAAACTGCTTTTGTGTTAACATATGTTGCTGGAAGGAGATAAACACTTTTGAGCAACAAAAAAATTTATTCTTTCGTTCTCTTTTTGACTGTAGCGGGGTTTTTGATTTCCCTCTATCTCTCTCAGCATCATTACGCCCTCTCCCGCGGAACAGCGCTTGCTTTCCAGCTTTGCCGAAAAGGCTGCGACACGGTGAATACAAGCAGTTACTCTGAGATCTTCGGAATCCCGATTGCCTCTTACGGGGCCACGATGTACTTTGGTCTCTTTATTCTTGCTGTGTTGGGTCTTCTGCTTGAAAAAACGACTTTGAATACGTTTCTTTTGTCTTTGATTTTCCTCGTCTCCCTTCCCTGTCTCGCCGCCTCCGTGGCCCTTGCCGCTATTTCAATTTTTATCCTCGCATCCTTCTGCTCTCTCTGCGCCTACACTTACTTAATCAATTTCCTCCTGGTGCTTGTCAGCGGATGGCGCCTGAAAACCTTGTCGGGCAGTCTTGTAAAACCAGCTGCCGGGGCTTTAGGAGAGCTTCTCCAAAAAGAGAAAGTCGATCAGGAAGGATTTTACCGGAAGCTCGGAATGAAGCTGCTCTTTTTTTTCTTCCTTCTGAGTTTCGCTTCGGGCCTCGCGGTCTCCTACTTTCACAGTCAAAAATACCGCTTGATGGGAAAAGAGCAGCTTCAAATGTTTTTAGAAAACTTTGCGACACAGCCGCGCTTTACCATAAAAACCCAAAATGCTCCGGCTCAGGGAAGTCAAAATCCTCGTTTAACTCTTGTCGTGTTTACTGATTTTAATTGTCCCCATTGCCGGGACGCTGCGATAGCCCTCCGACGCCTTCTTCCCGAATATCGAAACGACCTTCGTATCGTTTTCAAACACCATCCGCTCGATAAAACTTGCAACCCGTATGTTGGCGAAGTGACAACTTCCTGCCTATTCGCCAAGGCCTCGATCTGCGCCCAAAAACAAGGGAAATTCTGGGAATACCACGACCTCCTGTTTGCGTCGAAAAAGAAAATTAACGAAAAAGACCTTCTTTCTTTGGCGAGCCAAGCGAAAATCAATTCAGAAGTCTTTGAGGAATGTCTCAATACCCAGGAAGTGCAGAAGCAATTGGAAGACGACGTGCTGGAAGGAAAGCAACTCGGCGTGCACAGCACCCCTACCCTGTTTCTGAATGGCAGGATGATTCGCGGGCTTCCGCCAAGTTATGTGCTGCACACGCTCATCCAACGCGAAATTCGCGAAACATCAGCTCCCCAATAAACCTAAACTCCGTATTTCGGAGATCAGTTTATCTTCCCCGCAGAAGTGGACTCCGTATAAGCCAAGCTGCCGGCTCGCAATGACAAAATCTTCTCGGTCGTCAATATAGAGGGTTTGCTGCGGCAGGACGCGAAACCGCTCCATGGCTATTTGATAGATCTTCGGATCCGGCTTACGAACCCTGACTTCATAGGAAAGAATATGACAGCCGATCTCCCGGACAATGGGAAATTTTTTGGAGACATATTCAAAGTGAAGGACGTTGGTGTTGGAAAGAAT
>JBDRBD010000026.1:0-25211 GCA_043823025.1 Candidatus Omnitrophota bacterium
TGTCACATCTGGATGAAGCCGAATGGGGATTTGGAAAACCCCTAGTGATTTAATCGGTTCTTCCAGAATAATCTTTTTCCGATCGATCGAAACGCCTTCTTCCTGAAGCGCGGCGGCGATGTCCTGTGGGGTCACCGATCCGTACAGTTTGTCTTCCTCCCCGGCCTTGACGCGAAGCGTGCAGGAAAGAGAAGTCAGGCGTTCGGCAAGCACTTTGGCCTCCCGCAATTCCTCCTGGCGGCTTGCCTCCTCTTGCACTTTCAGCTTTTCCACCTTCTTGAGGGCGCCGGGTGTATTCAGTTGGGCCAGTCCTGCTGGGAGAAGGTAATTTCTGGCGTAACCGTCCTTCACGTGAACCACGTCTCCCCGGCTTCCAAGTCTTGCGACATTCTCGAGTAAAATGAGTTCCATGTCCGCTTACTCCGCAACAAAGGGAAGAAGCGCGATGACCCGGGCATGCTTGATGGCCCGTGTCAGTTTCCGCTGATGTTTGGCGCACGTGCCGGAGATTCGGCTCGGGAGAATTTTCCCTCTCTCCGTGACGAACTTTTGGAGACGGGATACATCCTTATAATCGATCTCGTCTGATTTCTCGACACAGAACTTGCACACCTTCTTTCGGAAAAAATATCCCTTTTCCCCATATTCCCGGTCCCGATAATCCTGCCTCCTGGTGGTGTACTCACGGCGCCTTACTTCGTTCACGCTTCACTCTCCTTCATTTAAAATGGCACCTCTTCCGTCGTCGTCACTCCCTCACTCCGCGGGGGCTCAGGAGTTGGCTCTTCTTCGCTCACCACCTCTTGGAATTCTTCAGAGGCAGTCCCTGTCCCCTTTTGCCTTCCGAGAAATTGAACGCGGTCGGCGCGAACCTCAAGGGTATTCCGCTTTTGGCCTCCCTGCTCCCAGGCGCGGTAGGTCAATCGACCTTCCACAAGAACCAGACTCCCTTTGTTTAAATAGCGACTGCAGTTCTCGGCCTGCTTCCCCCAAACCACCACATTCACGAAACAGACCTCGTCCTTTTTCTCGCCGGCCTGCGTGGTGTATGTCCGATTCACAGCTAATCCGAAACCGGCTACCGCGGTGCCGCTTGGCACATACCGCAACTCCGGATCGCGGGTCAGATTTCCCATCAAAATGACCTTGTTGAGACTTGCCATCCCCTCCCCCCTTTATCCCCCGAGGCGGGTGATCAAAGTCCGCAGGATAGACTCATTCAAGGAATAATGTTTCCGAAGGTTCGTCACCATGCCCGGGTTCACCTGAAAGCGGACCAGATAGTAAAGGCCTTCTCTCTTTTTACGGATGGGGTAAGCCAGTGCCCGCCTCCCCCACTCCTGCGCGGTCTCGATGGTACCTCCATTTTTGGTGATCGGCTCTTCAATCTGTGCGTAAAGCGTCTTCTGAGATTCCTCATTCAGATCAGGGCGTACGATAAAGAGCCCTTCATAAAGTCCCATTTACAACGATCCTTTCCGATTGAATTGGTTCATACAAGCATCAATTCCCTGTTCAAGCCAAAGATGACAACATGCCCTAGTCTTCTCCAAGGCCTCTTCCACCAACGGGGCCTCTTTCCGGCTGAAGGGTTTCAACACAAAACGTTCCCACGGCTCTTTCATCCGCTCGGGCTCAATCCCGAAACGGAGGCGGGGAAAATTTTCCGTTCCGAGGGTTTCGATGATGGAACGGAGACCTTTCTGCCCCCCGTCCGAGCCGTTCAGGCGTATCCGCAACTGTCCCAACGGGAGATGGAGGTCGTCCACCACCACCAGCATTTCTTCCGGGACGCAGCCCCACTTTGAAAGGCACCGCGCCACGACTTTTCCCGAGAGGTTCATATAACTCTGGGGCAGTACGATCCTCATTTCCCCCTGAGACCATCGACCCTTACCCCAACGAGCCCCCAAGGAAAGCGACCGCGAAAGACGAATTCCTTCTTTTTCTGCAAAATACGCAACGACCTGAAAGCCGATGTTGTGGCGGGTGTTTTCGTAGCGTCGCCCCGGATTTCCAAGCCCGACGACTAGCTTCACTCCCCTTTTACCTCAGCTTTCTTCTTGGGCTCTTCGACTGGCTTTTTCTCGGCGGCTTTCTTCTCCTCCAAAGGCCCTTCTTCCCCTTCCGCAGCCTTCCGTTCCGTGATGACTTCAGGCTCGGTGACGGCTTCGACCGCCACTTCCTCGACCTTCTCGACATGCGGAGGCTTCACGATCAAAATGGTGAGCTCCGGATCGCTCAAAATCTTCACTTCCGGCGGGGCCGACAAATCCCGTACGTGCAGGGAATCCCCGATCAAAAGAGAGGACACTTCAAGTTCCAAGAAATCCGGAATCTGCGTCGGGAGACATTCGGCCTCCACCTCACGCAGCGTATATTCAAGAACCCCACCGTCCTGTTTGACCCCGAGAGGCTCTCCCTTCACCTGGATTGGGATATTGACCTTTAGTTTTTCGGTCAAAGAGATTTCATGGAAATCCACATGAAGAATGCCGCCGTGAAGCGGTTCCTGCTGGATTTCCTTGATCATGACGAGGCGCTCTTTGTCCTGCTTCTTGCTGGGATCGTCGGAAACGGTGAGGGAAATCACCACATTCTCCCCCCGCTCCGTATGAAGAATCTGATAGAGGGCCTTCTGGGCCACTTTCAAAGAAAGGGTGGTTTTCCCGTGGCGGTAGACCACCGCGGGAATGAACCCCTCTTTCCGCAAATGTTTATTGGCTTGTTTTCCCGTTTCTTTTCGAACGGATCCTGTTAACGCAACTTCCTTCATCGTCTTTCCTCTAATCAATGGTTGTTAAATTTCAATCCCTGGGTCAAACAGGGAACTGACAGACTCCTCGTTATGAATCCTCCGGATCGCTTCCCCTAACGTGGGGGCGACGGACAAAACTTTGATTTTCCGGCTGTGCTTCGCCGGCGGCAGCGGAATGGTATTCGTCACCACCAATTCCTTCAGACTCGGCGTTGCAAGCCGTTTCATGGCCGGGCCCGAAAGGACCGCGTGGGTCACCACCGCGCGGATTTCCCTGGCGCCGTTTTCCTTCAGGGCCTTGGCCGCTTCCACCAAGGAACCGGCGGTGGCCACCAGATCGTCCACAATCAAAACGTTTTTCCCTCGGACCTCCCCCAGAATATTCATGACAGCGGCCTCTCGGTCGCTGATGCGCCGTTTGTCCACAATGGCCAACGGCACTTCCAACCGTTTCGCATAGGCGCGGGCCATCTTGATGCCGCCCACATCGGGCGAAACCACCACCAACTCTTTGAGTCGGTTGGACTCTACATACTCCACGAAAGTATTCACGGCATAGAGATGGTCGAGAGGAATATCAAAAAATCCCTGAATCTGCCCCGCATGAAGGTCCATCGTCAGCACCCGGTCGGCACCCGCGACGGTCAGAAGATTGGCTACCAGCTTTGCCGTAATCGGGACGCGCGGCTGGTCTTTCCGGTCCTGCCGAGCGTATCCGTAATACGGAACGACTGCGGTGATCCGCCGCGCCGAGGCGCGTTTCAGGGCATCCAGCATAATCAAAAGCTCCATCAGATTCTCATTGATGGGAGGACAGGTCGGCTGTACGACAAAAACATCCTGGCCCCGCACATCCTGGTTAATCTTGACGCGGATCTCCCCCTCGCTGAACCGGGAGATGAGCGCCTTTCCGAGCGAGATGTGCAGAAACTGACAGATTTCTTCCGCGAGCTTGGGATTGGCATTCCCCGTGAAAACAAGAATTTTGTCTTTTTTCATTTTCTGTTTCTCAGCCATTCTGGTTACCGTTCCGATTTTGCGGGAGGACATCCCCCGAATGCCTTTCGCGCTTTTTCCAGTTCAACAGGGGAATTGACGCCCACGGTCTCTCGGGGGTCTTGGGTCAATACCGAACGAACCGCTTTCTGTTTCCGCACAAGAATCGCCACGGTGTCGGTTAAATAATATTCGTGCTTCTGATTGTTGGGTGTCACTTCCTTCAACGCCCCAAAAAGAGAAGATACCCGGAAACAGTAAACACCCACGTTGATTTCCGTAAGCTTTTTCTCCTCTGCCGTGGCATCCACTTCCTCAACAATCTTGGCCACGGATTCGCTCCGGCCGTTATGCACAATCCGTCCATAACCAACAGGGTTCTCAAGGTGCGTTGTCAAAAGGGTGCAGTCGTTTTTTTGGGAGCGGTGTGTTTCCAAAAACTTCCGCAGCGTCCGCTCCGTCAGAAGGGGGGTATCTCCATACAACACCAGCACGTCTCCTTCGTACCCCAAAAGGAACTTTTCGGTCCGCTTGACCGCATCCGCAGTCCCGAGGAGCTGTTCCTGTCTGACTGTTTCGATCTCTAAGCGCCGGCGCCACGTTCCCAGATACTGCTCCACCTCCTCCGCATGATGCCCCACCACGACAATCGCCCGCTTGATCCCGACGCTGCAAACGGCGTCCAGCACATACCCCAGCATCGGTCTTCTCTGAATTTTTACAAGCACCTTCTGCCGGTCCGCATTCCCTGCCTTCTGCATCCGCTTCCCTTTGCCGGCCGCCAGAATGACGCAGACAACATTTTCGGTCGCATTCCGATTACGCAATTTTCTTCTCCATCTGATCGCCGCTTCTCGGAATGCAGAGAGGTTTGGTTTTCTCCGTCACACATTCCCGGGTGATGACGCACTCGGCAACGTCCTTTTGAGACGGAATTTCGTACATGATCTCCAACATAATCTCCTCCAGCACCAGGCGCAGCCCCCGCGCACCTGTATGGAGCTGACTTGCCTCTTCCGCGATGGCTTCAAGCGCCTCGTCGGCAAACGTCAATTTCACATTCTCCATCTCGAAAAACTTTGTGTATTGCTTGACCAGCGCATTCTTCGGCTTCACCAAAATCTCCACGAGATCCCGTTTGCCCAGAGGATTCAGAGTCGCCACAACCGGAAACCGGCCGATGAATTCCGGAATCATGCCGAACTTCAGCAGGTCATCCGGCTCCACATGGGACAGAAGCTGTCCGAGTTCCCCCTCCACCTTGCCCGGTTTCTGATTGAAACCGATCGCCTTCTGCCCCATCCGTCCGGCGATAATCTTCTCAAGCCCCGTAAAGGTGCCGCCGGCGATAAAGAGGATATGGGTGGTGTCCACCTGGATAAATTCCTGATGCGGGTGCTTGCGCCCTCCCTGAGGCGGCACATTCGCGAGAGTCCCCTCGAGGATTTTCAGAAGTGCTTGTTGAACTCCTTCCCCGGAAACATCCCGCGTGATGGAGATGTTTTCATGCGTTTTCCCGATTTTGTCGATTTCGTCGATATACACAATCCCGTGCTCGGCGCGCTTGATGTCAAAATTCGCCGCCTGCAGGAGCCGCAGGATCACGTTCTCGACATCCTCTCCCACATATCCCGCTTCCGTCAACGTCGTTGCATCGCAAATGGCGAAGGGGAGATCCAAAATCTTCGCCAAGGTCCTCGCCATCAGGGTCTTCCCGGAGCCGGTCGGTCCGATTAAAAGGATATTGGATTTCTCCAGCTCTACGTCATCCACCTTGAGACCCACCATGACGCGCTTATAGTGATTGTGAACGGTCACGGAGAGCTGCCGCTTCGGCCTTTCCTGTCCGATGAGATACTGATCCAGCTGCCGCTTGATCTCGGCGGGCTTCGGGACTTCCCGCACCAACGGTGTGTTTTTGGCGCGGGAGCGCACCTCCCGATCCTCGACCATCACATCGTGACAGAGCTTCACACAGGCATCGCAGATGTAGACCCCTTGTCCGCTGAAGAGCTTGTGGATTCTATCCTTGGTACGACCGCAAAAGGAACACCGCTCAAGCATTTTATTCCCTTACTCTCTATTCGTATCTCGTGAAGCGTCGTTCGCCGAATGAGATACGCCCGCCTGTACTAACGCTCTGTGGGGCGAAGGCGGACGTTTCACAAACGACAAACCGCTATAAACGCCATGTTTTGAAAATAGAAAATCGAAATTTGACCGCAATCGAGAATCTTTTCTAAAATCTAATCTCGATTTTCGATTCTCGATTGCTCTGTTTGATTTTGCCAAAGGCCAAATCAAACTGGGAGAGGAGGATTCGCTCCTCGCTGGGGGCCCAACCCCAGCTGCGGGCGGCCCAACTCACTGACGGTCCTCCTATCCGTCGGACCTTTTCCTCCACTGGAGGCGTTCATCGGGCTTCGAATCCTCATGTACCAGCCACTCGTTTCCCTTATTAAAGTGGCTGGGAGAGGAGGATTCGAACCTCCGATCACGGCTCCAAAGGCCGGTGTGTTACCACTACACCATCTCCCAACTGAACGGGTCAACGCGATAAAATTCCGCGTGCTACCCCTGTTGTGGGTCTTCTATGGTGCCGGGGGAAGGCCGAGGCCCCTTCTTGAGCTCCGCCTCATACGCTTCGAGTACCTTCTTTTGGATGTATTCCCGAAATTCGAGGGTAATCGGATGGGCGATATCTTTGTGCTCAGACAGCCTCTCTTCCTCGCTATGACCGGGAGGGGCGCCTGCGGTGTGAGGGGGGCGCTGGGCGTCTCCGAGGTTCACACCACATTGATTACAGAAGCGGCTTCGGACAACATTCTTGTAGCCACACTTCGGGCAACTGTCCTTCATTTTCCGAGAAGGCATTGCCACAAAGAGCCCTTTGCTTCCTTCGATGACCTTGACGTTCCGTACGACAAACTGGTTATCAAAGGTAAGCGTCACATAGGCCTTGAGCTTTTTGTCTTGACCCTCCTTGAGGAAAACCCTAGCTTCCGTGATTTCCATTCTCTACCTCAATCGTCTGACCGAGAGTTCAACAGGTTCCGCAAACAAAAGCATCCCAATCGTGTTTTGAGAGAATGGTCTTGCGAAGGGCTCGCGCATGACTCAGGCTCTTGGCAAAACCAAAGAATGTTGGACCACTGCCCGAAAGCGTTACCCCCTCAAGTTGCAACGTTTCTAAGGCACTTCGAACTTCTGCGATGCAGGGATAACATGCTATTGCGGGCTTTTCTAATACATTGTAACAACTTTGGGCCAGCCCGGGTACATCACCTTTCTGAACAAAATGCCTCAAAATTGTAACATTTGGGTCTTTTTTTGTCAAGGCAAAATTTACCCGTTGATAAACCTGCCTGGTTGGTATTTTAACTCTATTTTTTACAAGGAGATGCGTTAATTTTACAGAGCTCCGGATGGGGGTCACAAAATCCCCTTTTCCAGTGCCCAGCGCGAACGGCACATCCAATAAAAAGAATGGGACATCCGCACCGAGTGCCCTCCCCATGGCCAGAAGGGTCCTTTGGGAAAGACTGAGACGCAACAACCGATTTAACCCCGCTAACACAGTTGCCGCATTGGAACTCCCGCCGCCCAGTCCGCCCGCCACCGGAATCCGCTTATGCAAATGGAGATGAAGTCCCAAAGGTTTTTTCATCTTCTGAAGGACCATTGCGGCGGCGCGATAGGCCAAATTGGAATCATCCAAAGGGACCTCGCGGCTGTTGGAGGTGATGCGAATCCCGGAGGGAATCACCGTCAAGGTGATGCGGTCGACAAGGTCTATCCGTTCAAAAATGGTCACAATATCATGATAGCCGTCGGGCCTTTTACGGAGGATGTTGAGATATAAATTCAGCTTGGCGGGACTGTTGAGGGTAAGAGATTTCATGAGCGCATCGCGTGGAGCGTATAGCAGATAGTCAACGTTCTATACGCTAAACGCTATCCGCTCTACGCTAATTCATTAAAAAATCTACTTTTCTTTCCTCCGTATGACGTTCCGGACCGCCTGTGCAATATCCTTCGCGGTCAGATGGAAGGCTTCCAGGAGGTCCTCCGGCGTGCCGGATTCCCCCAGACGGTCCTGGATCCCAACCCGCACCATCGGGACAGGACACTCTTCCACCACGACCTCGGCAACCGCGCTTCCCAGGCCCCCGATGATGGTGTGTTCTTCAGCCGTCACGATGGCGCCATTGGTGCGGCAGGCAGAAACGATGGCGTCCCGATCGACGGGCTTAACGGTATGCATATTCACGACCCGCGCCTGGATCCCTTCCTTGGCCAATACGTCCGCTGCGCGGAGCGCTTCATAGACCAGAATCCCGCAGGAAAAAATGGCGACGTCCTCCCCGTCCCGAAGCACGTTCGCTTTTCCGACCACAAACGGGTCTTCTTCTTTTGTGATGACCGGAACCGGATTCCGGCCGAACCGGAGATACACGGGGCCGGAAACCTCGGCAGAGGCAAGGGCCGCTTTTCTGGTTTCAATGGCATCGCAGGGAACGAGCACCGTCATATGGACCTGGGCGCGCATGATGGCAATGTCTTCCATCGCTTCGGCAGTTGTTCCATCGGCGCCGACGGAGATGCCGCAGTGGCTCCCGACAATCTTGACGTTGAGATTCATGTTGCAGACGGAGGTGCGAATCTGCTCCCAGGGCCGACCCGTGATGAACACGCCAAACGAACAGGCAAAAGCAATTTTTCCTGAAAGCGCGAACCCCGCTGCCGTGCTGATCATATCCTGCTCGGCAATCCCCAGTTCAAAAAATCGGTCGGGGAATTCCTTCTGAAACCAGAGTGCGCGCGTGGAATCTCCCAAATCACCGCTCAACACGACCACGTCTTTGCGGGAGCGGCCCAATGCCAAAAGCCCTTCCCCGAAACCGTCCCGCGTGGGCTTCATGTCCGGTTGACTCGTTGCAACAGTTCCCATACTTTGCCTTTAGCGTTTAGCGTAGAGCGTTTAGCGGATAGACAAATTTCAAATTTGCAATTCCGATCCGCTAACCAATGTCTCCCGCTTCAATTTCTCTCAAGGCCTGCGCCAACTGCTCCTCGTTCGGGGCCTTCCCGTGCCAATCACTGCGCCCTTCCATGAATGAAACGCCTTTGCCTTTGACCGTCCGCGCAATGAGGACCGTCGGTTTCCCCTTCGTGTTCTTGGCCTCTTCGAATCCCCGGAACAACTCGGAAAAACGGTGGCCGTCCAGTTCGATGGCGTGCCAGCCGAAACTTTCCCACCGGGAGGCCATCGGTTCAAGGGTCTTGATCATGGCGACGGGGCCGTTCTGCTGAACCCCATTGGCATCCACCACGGCGCAAAGGTTATCCAGTTTGTAATGACTCGCTGTCATCGCCGCTTCCCAAATTTGTCCTTCCTCAATTTCCCCGTCCCCCGTAATACAATAAATACGATACGACTTCTTGTCGAGTCTGGCGGCCAGCGCCATTCCATTGGCGATCGAAAGCCCCTGACCCAAAGAACCGCTGGACGTTTCAATCCCCGGCAGTCCATGCTTGGGATCGCGATGAGGGTGCCCTTGGAGTTGAGACCCGAGTTTTCGAAGGGTCCAAAGCATTTCCCTCGGGAAATAGCCCCGGTGGGCCAGCGCCGCATAAAGCGCCGGACAGCCGTGGCCTTTTGAAAGAATCAACCGGTCGCGGTCCGGGTAATCCGGATTTTTCGGGTCGTGGCGGAGGAATCCTCCAAAGAAAAGCGTCACCAGAATTTCCACAAGGGACAGACTTCCGCCCGGATGACCGGATCCCGCTTTTGCGATCATCGTCACGTCATCCTTGCGGATCTGCTTGGCAATTTGTTTCAGCGCGATGATTTTTTCTTCGGGTGCTGCCATGGCTTGTTTTGACGTCGGCGTGTCCACAACTACTCCGCTCTCTGTTTCAGGTGGTCCAGTTTTTCCTTGACTGGCTCTTTCGGATCGAGGGCGTATGACTTTTCCCACGCTTTTCTCGAGGCATCAAACTTTTCCTGTTTGAAATAAATATCCCCCAGATGTTCGAGGATAACCGGGTCATTCCGAAGAAGAAGGCTTGCCCGTTTTACCTCCTGCTCCGCCTCCTCAATCCGTCCCAATTGATAATAGGCCCACCCCAGCGAATCCACATAAGCGCCATTCTTGGGGTCCAGGACCAACGCTTTCTGAATCAGCGAAACAGCCTCCTCCAGATGAATTCCCTCTTCGGCGTACAGATACCCCAAGTAATTATACACTTCGGCGTTCCCCGGGTCTATTTCGAGAGAGCGCTTGAAACTTTCAGCCGCCTCCTCTTTCTTTCCCATTTGGTCGTAAAGCGACCCCAGATAGAAAAGGGAACGCCCCTGATACGGATTTAATTCTAAACTTTTCTGATAGGCCTCGAGAGAACGGTCTAAACGTTCCAGGGAGCGGTACGCAAGACCCAACAAAAAATAAAGTTCGTAATGCTGCTTCCCTTTTGTGATCAGACCTTCCAAAAGTGCTACGGACTTCTCGGCCTGGTTCTTCCGAAGATAGAGGTAAGCAAGTTCTAACGTCCCTTCAAGGGATTCCGGATCAATCTTGAGAAGGGACTCAAACTGCTGAATCGCCTCGGGATCCTTGCCTTCCTTGACGTAAATTTGCCCGAGGCGCAAATAAACCTTGGGCTCGAGGGGATCGACACGAAGCGCTTTTTCGTACTGGATGACGGCCTTATCGTTCTCCTTCCGAAGTTCATAAAGAATACCGAGCGCCAGATGGGCGTCGGTGAACTGCGGTTCCAGTTCCGTGGCGCGAAGGAAATACTTCTCGGCCTCCTCCCAGTGCAACAGGCGGGTCTCGATCAGGGCCAGGTTGAAATGGAGAAGACCGTTTTCCTCCCTGGCAATCAGCTTCCGGTAAGTTTCTGCGGCCTGTCCCAAATCTCCCTGGATAACATAGAGATCTGCCAATGCATAGAGGATCTGGGTTTCGTCCTCCGGATTGGCCCTAAGGGCTTCTTCGTACTGCTGGACTGCTTCGGGAAAACGTTGAAGACTGATGTAGAGGAGCGCCAAGAGGGCCCGCGGACGTTCGTCCGTCGGATCTACTTTCAGGGCCGTCTTGAGGACTTCAATGGCTTTGTCTGGTTGATCGAGTTTGATGTAGCTGGCGCCGAGGCGGGTGTAAATGGCACTGGAATGTTTATCGTACTCCAATGCACGCTCATACTCCCGAACCGCTTCTCGGAAACGGCGTTCATTGTCGTGCAGTGCCCCCGCGGCATAGTGGGCATATGCCTTCGTTAAGGCCTCCTGGGAAAGCCGTTGACGTTTCGCTTTGTCAAAGCGCTCTCCGACGATGAGCCTTTTTCGCGAAGGTCGAACTCCCCCGTCTTGCCGCAAAGATGCTTGGGAACTCGCCCGACATCCCGCACACAGAGCAATGCCTATTATGAGAAGAACAAAAAATCCCCTCAATCTCATGGATGCTAACGTGTTTTCTTTTTGTGTCGGCTCTGGCGAAGTCTCTTTTTTCTTTTGTGCTTCGCCATCTTGGCTCGTTTGCGCTTTTTACCGCACGGCATCTTTTTTCACCTCCTCTCGTTTCGCACTCAATCAATCACCTTGTTTAAGGGATACTCAATGATGCCTTGCGCCCCGGCACCTCTGAGCTTCGGAATCAGCGTCCGGACAATCTTTTCATCAACAATGGTTTCAACCGCTGTCCAGCCGCGTCCGGAAAGATTGGAAACGGTCGGCTCTTTCATCGCGGGCAAAAGCTTGAGCACTTTCGCCAAATCTTTTTTGGCCACATTCATCTTGAGGCCGACTTTCTCTTCGGCCACCAAGGCCCCTTTCAGAAGAAGCGCTATGTTCTGAATCTTCTCGCGTTTCCAGGGGTCCCGCCACGCCTTTTGATTCGCGATCAGCTGGGTCGTCGACTCGCAGATGGTATCGACGATGCGGAGATGATTGGCCTCGAGACTAGCTCCCGTCTCGGTTAACTCCACAATCGCATCCACAACCCGGGTGCCGACTTTTGCTTCTGTGGCACCCCAGCTGAATTCCACTTTGGCATTGACTTTTTTCTTTTTAAAATACGCCTCGGTCGCACGGACGAGTTCCGTGGCAACCCTTTTTCCGCGAAGGTCCTTTGCGCTGCGAACGGACGAATCCTCAGGAACCGCCAAAACCCAGCGGACCGGCTTCAATCCCTGCTTTGCATACACCAAATCCGCGACTCGGACCACATCCGAGTTATTCTCCAGAATCCAGTCGTTCCCCGTCAGGCCGCAATCCAGCACTCCTTCCGCCACATACCGGGACATCTCCTGGGCTCGCAGCAGAATCGCCTGGATCTCTTCGTCGTCTACGGAAGGATAGTACGAACGGGAGTTGACCGCAATCTTGAAGCCCGCTTTCTTGAACATCGCAATCGTGGCTTCCTGCAAACTCCCTTTCGGAAGTCCCAATTTTAATTGACGTGTTTTTTTCGCCATAACATTTACCCCGGTAAAGAGTAACACAACCAGCTGAAAAAGTCAATGAGCACGCAAAAGGCTTGCGCCCTTCGACTACGCTCAGGGCTGTCCCGAGCGAAGTCGAGGGACGTCATTTCATTCCGCAAGCGTCGGCTTCATTTGAAAAATCGCTTGATTCCCCGGAAGGAGTCGGTATAATTGGGGAAGCGGAGAAAAACATGATTTTCAAGCTGTTGCGCAAATACATCAAGGTGTTCCTGTGGGCGATGGCGATTCTCATTATCCCCAGCTTCGTCCTTTGGGGAGTCGGGAGCGGGATCCGAAACCGTTCGCGCGCCATGGAGGCAGGCTTCCTTTTTGGCCGGCAGGTCCCATGGGATGAGTTTGACGCCGCCCACCGTTCCACCCAGATGTTCCTTTATCTTTCTGAACTGAGGGCCTACGCGCAGTTCATCGACCCTGTCGCGCTGGCGTGGGACAGACTGATGCTCCTCCGCGAAGCCAAGCGGCGGCGCATTGGGGTATCTAATGAAGAAGTGGTGCGCTATATCCAGCGCATCCCTGAGTTCCAAACAACGCAGAAAACGGGCCCGGGAATCATCGGCCGCTTTGACCAGAAGCGGTATGAGGAAATCATCGAACGCTCTTTCCGGCTCTCCCCCCGCGCTTTTGAGGAGGAAGTCCGCAAGACCCTGACAATCCAAAAACTCCGTGACCAGGTCGTTTCGGAAATCGCTGTGGATGAGGGTTCCCTCCGCGAGGAATATGCCAAACGGCACAACCAGCGAAAGATTACCTACCTCCTATGGAAAACCGCCGATTTTGAAAAGGAGGCTTCCCTCACGGAAAAAGAACTTTCAGATTATTACGCCGCCCACCAAAACCAGCTGGAACGTAAGGAATCGGCGCGTTTCGCCTACCTTCAGATTGATTTTGAAAAGCGCTCCAAAGAGGAAGCCCGGCAGCTTTCGGACCGTATTTTCGAATCGCTTTTTGTCGTCAATGACAGCGGAGAAGAACGCTTCGCCGGAAATTTTGAAGAGGCCTCCCGCACTTACGAAATCCCGATCCGGGAAACGGGCTTTGTGACCCCGGAGACCCTTCCGGAAGACCTCCGCAGTTCACTTTTCCTCGTCCAAGAAATTTTCCGACTCGATACAGGTTCTGTCGGCGACCCCTTTGAAACGGAAAACGGGATTCTTCTTGTGAAACTCCTTGAAAAACGTCCCCCGGGGGTCCTCTCCTTTGAGGAGGCCAAAGGAGAAATCGAAAAAGTCCTGCGCGCACAAGCCGCCGAGCGTCTCTGTCATGCGAAAGCCAGTGAAGCCCTCAAGGCCCTTCAAGAGAAAATGAAGGCGGGAACCGCCTCCTGGGAAGAAGCGGTGAAAGGAATGGGTCTTTCTTTGAAGGAAACGCCTTTCTTCAAACAAAGCGCCCCCATCCCGCCGTTCGGCGGCGCCGCCCTTGGATTGGCTCACATGGCTTTTTCGCTGAACGTCAAAGAAATAGGGGGCGTGGTGCGCGTTCCGGGCGGCATGGCGGTCTTACGGGTGGAAGCAGAGGAACTTTCCGGCGAAGAGGCCTTCGACAAGGAAAAGGAGGCGTTTCGTGAACTGCTTCTTGCCGAAACGCAAAGCGACTACTATGCGGAGTGGCTCCAAACCCTCCGGGTCCAAGCCCAGTTAGTATCCAATATCGAAAGTCCCCAGGACAAACCTTCCCAGTAGCGCTTCAAAAGCCAAGCTTACTTTTTCTTCGGCGAATGGGTTTTTGTCTTACCGATTTTATCCCGGTTCAAGATGAGGTCGTTGACTTCTTCCATGAACTCGTTCAGGTCTTTGAACTGATGATAGACGGAAGCGAAGCGGACATACGCCACGTCATCCAGCGCATGGATCCGCTTCATCACTTCTTCGCCGATCTCCTTGCTCTGGACTTCCTTTTCAAATTTATTCTGCAGTGCGCGTTCAATGTCATCGGCTACCGCGGCCAATTGCTCCATGGAGACCGGGCGCTTCTCGCAGGCCTTGGTGAGTCCCAAAAGAATTTTCTTCCGGTCAAACAGTTCTCTCCGGCCGTCCTTTTTCACCACCATGAGCGAGATGTTTTCAATCCGCTCATAGGTGGTAAAACGGCGCGTGCACTTCAGGCACTCCCGGCGCCTTCGGATATAATCGTTCTCTTCGCTCTCGCGCGAATCAACAACGCGGTCTTCCCGGTGGCCGCAGAACGGGCATTTCATAGTGAGTTAAGTCCCTTGTTTAACGTATAGCGGATAGACAAATTTCAAATTTAAAATTTGCAATTTCTATACGCTCTACGCTATACGCTATCCGCTCTTAATTCCCGCCGCATCTCGAGAATCCGCTCCGCGTAGAGCGGAAAGCGGCCTGTCAATACTTCCACGTCCTTTCGGACGGAAGCGATCACAGCGCTATCCTGAGGTGCGCTGAGAATACGATCGATCCAAGAAGCAATCTGCTTCATCTCCCCTTCCTTCATCCCGCGGGTCGTTACGGCAGGGGTCCCGATCCGAATGCCGCTTGCCAAAAAGGGGCTTTTCGAATCAAAGGGAATCAAATTTTTGTTGACGGTGATCCGGGCCTGGTCCAAAACCGCGGCCGCCTCTTTCCCCGTCAAGTTCTTCGAAGTCACATCCAAAAGGAGCAGGTGATTGTCGGTCCCGCCCGAGACGACGTGATATCCCATGCGGATGAATTCCGACGCCAGCGTCTGGGAGTTTTTCACAACCTGCTTCTGATACGTCTTGAATTCTTCCGTCAGGGCCTCTTTAAAGGCAACCGCCTTTGCCGCGATGACATGCATGAGAGGGCCACCCTGGATGCCGGGGAAAACTTCCTTATCGAGCATCTTTGCAAATTCCTTCCGGCAGAGGATCATGCCGCCGCGGGGACCCCGGAGCGTTTTATGCGTTGTGGTTGTCACGAATTCGGCGTAAGGGACGGGGTTGGGATGGATTCCGGCCGCCACCAGCCCCGCAAAATGAGCCATGTCCACGAAAAGGATCGCCCCCACTTTATCCGCAATCTGGCGAAAACGGGCAAAATCAAAGACCCGCGGATAGGCCGAGGCGCCGACGAGGATGACTTTCGGTTGATGAGCGACGGCCAGGGTCTCCACTTCGTCGAGATCGATGGTTTCCGTGTCACGCCGCACGCCGTACGGAATAATTTGGAAATAGCGCCCGGAAAAATTCAGGGGATGGCCGTGCGACAGATGTCCTCCATGCGCCAGGCTCATCGCCATGAGCTTATCGCCGATTTTGAGGAGCCCCAGACAAACCGCCATATTGGCCTGCGTGCCGGAGTGGGGCTGGACGTTGGCGTACTCGGCGCCGAAAAGTGCGATGGCGCGCTCGCGGGCGAGGCTTTCCACCGTATCCACATGCTCGCATCCCCCATACCAGCGCGCCGCCGGGTAGCCTTCGGCGTACTTATTGGTTAAACAAGAGCCCTGCGCCTCCAGGACGGCCAGACTCGCAAAATTCTCACTGGCAATCAGCTCGAGATTCCCGTTTTGCCGCTCTGTTTCACGCAGAATGGCAGCATAAATTTCAGGATCGGTTTCACGAAGTGAATGCGTCATTCTTCTTTGAGTCCTTTTTCAAGTGTTAGGATTTGCTTGACCCGCCGGCGGTGGCGCCCGCTCTCGGCTTCTGTCTTGAGCCAAACGGCCGCAATGGCCCGGGCTGTTTTGAAGGAACTCGTCATGCTCCCCAATGTCAGCACATTGGCATCATTGTGCTTCCGGGAAAATGCCGCATCACGCGGAGTGACGCAGCGGGCGGCCCGAATCCCCCTGATTTTATTTGCGGCAATGGACATGCCGACGCCGGTACCGCAGATAAGGATGCCGCGTTCAAAAGCGCCTGAAGCGACCCGCCGGGCCACCTTCGCGGCGATGACCGGATAATCGCACGGGACGCCTGCCCGGTGCGTTCCAAGATCGGCGACCTCGTGCCCCTCTTGCCGCAGGACCGGAATGAGTCTCTTTTTGAAAAGAAATCCGCGATGGTCCGCGCCAACAGCAATCTTCATAGTTTGTTGACGATTTTTTCAATCGCCCCCCGAATGATTTCAAAACAAGATTCATACACTTCGGACGGCTTGGCGATGGGGTCCGGAATATCAATGCCCCGGGGGGCCGCTTGGACGTCGCCGGCATATTCGCGCAAAAGAAACACCTTCTTTTTGGCGTGGGGGACCCGCCTGAGGATTTCTTCCTGATGGGCTTTTTCCATGACGAGAACGAGATCCGCCTCGTCAACCATCTCATCGCTCAAGCGCTGGGTGAGGTGCAAGGAGACATCAATCCCGTGGCGCGCCATGACGGCGATGGTCTCCTGAGTGGCCCTGAAGCCGGGCGCGGCCGCAACTCCCGCCGAGCGGACTGAAATTTCCGGTCTGGCCTCGAGACGCTTTTTCAGAAGCCCCTTGGCGATGACGCTGCGGCAGCTGTTCCCCGTGCAGACAAACAATACTTTTTTTATCCGGGCCATGCTCTTCGGATTTCCTCCGTTGTAATCACTCCTTCTCGGACGATTTTCCACGCGGGCCCTGTCAGGTCCACGACGGTCGACGAAATCCCCAACGCTGTTTTCCCGCCGTCCACGATAAGATCGATGACACCGTCAAAATACGTCAAGACCTCTTCTGCGCTTCGGGGCGGCGTTTTGCCTGAAGGGTTAGCGCTCGGCAGACCCACTGCCACGCCTGCTTCCGACAAAATTGCCCTTGCCACAGGATGGCCGGGCATCCGCACGCCGATTGTTTCGCCCCCCCGGTTTTTTAAAAGGAGCGTGAGCGGTCCGGGCCAGAAGCGCTTCGCAAAAGTTTCAGCGGCCGGCTCAAGAATGACGCCGTACTTCTTGAGGTCTGAAAAGCCGGCAATGGCCAGGGTGAGTTCTTTTTCCTTAGGCCTTCCCTTCACCCGGTACAGCCGCTCCACCGCATCCGGATGGTCCATGGACACCCCGAGCCCATAAACCGTTTCCGTCGGAAAGGCAACGAGCTTGCCTTCCCGCAAAAATTTTGCCGCCTTGCGGACGACCTCCGGAGCGCTTTCGAGTTCCGCGGACAAGACCGGCGTCTGGGTCACGGAAACCGGAATCCTTGGGCACGGTCCTTGAGACACACCCGCCGCGCCATTTCTTTCTTATGGGCACTCAGTTTTCTCCGGAGCCCCGCTTCCTGCAATGCCAAAATGGAGACGGCGAGGAGCACCGCATTTTTGGCGCCGCCTTTCCCGATGGCCATGGTTGCCACAGGAACCCCGGGCGGCATTTGCACCGTCGACAAAAGCGAATCGATTCCCTTCAAGGTTTTTGTCTCAATCGGCACCCCAATCACGGGGAGCGTGGTGTGTGAGGCAATCACGCCGGCGAGGTGTGCTGCGCCGCCTGCTCCGGCGATAATGACTCGAAGGCCCCGCTTCTGAGCGCCTTCCGCATAGCGGGCTGTTTGCTTCGGCGAGCGGTGCGCTGAAAGAATCCGGACCTCATGGGGAATGCCGAATGTCTTTAAAAAATGCCCCGCCTCCGCGAATGTTGGAAAATCCGAATCGCTTCCCATGACAATGCTCACCATTGGTTTTTTCATGTTTGATCCCCTGGCGTGTAGGAGGGTACACCCTTTCTCGACAATGCGCGGTGGGCGATGTCGCGCCGGTACTGCATCCCATCAAAGTGGATGAGCGAGACGGCGCGGTAGGCTTTTTGGACCGCCTTTTCGAGGGTGTTCCCCAGAGCGCTCACGGCCAAAACGCGGCCGCCGTTTGTCACAACGTCTCCGTTCTCTCTTGACGTCCCTGCATGAAAAATGAAAATGTCCTTCTCTTTGGAAGCATCCTCAAGCCCCTCGATCACTTTCCCCTTCTCATAGGGACCCGGATAGCCCTTTGAGGCCAGGACCACCGAGACACAGGGCCGCGGGTCGATTTCCAAAGAAGTCTTCGGAAACTTGCCCTGCGCTACTTCCAAAAGGAGCGCAGCAAAATCACCTTTCAGGCGGGGAAGCACCGCCTGGGATTCAGGGTCTCCAAAGCGGGCGTTGAATTCAAGCACGCTGGGGCCTTCTTCGCTAATCATGAGCCCCGCATAAAGAAGTCCCCGATAAGGGGCGTTCATTTCTGCCAAGCCCTGGAGAATGGGCTTAAAGATTTTTTCAAGGATCATTACTTCAAGAGCTGGCGTTACGATCGGCGCCGGCGAATAAGCCCCCATTCCGCCTGTGTTCGGCCCTTCATCCCGATCATAAATCCGTTTGTGGTCCTGACTGGAAGGAAGGAGGAGGATTGTTTTCCCATCCGAAAGCGCCAGGATCGAGGCCTCTTCCCCCTGAAGACAGTCTTCTATTATAATCCGCGCGCCGGCGATTCCAAAGGCCTTTTTCTCCATCAAGATCCGGACGGCTGCAGAAGCCTCGTCCGTATCGCGCGCCACCAAAACCCCCTTCCCCTGGCAGAGACCGTCTGCTTTCACCACGCAGGGTCCTTTTCGTTTCAGCAGACTGGCAAAAGCGCTCTCCTGTGATTCAAAAATCTGGAAGGAAGCGGTCGGAACTTGCTTTTGGGACATGAGCTGTTTGGCGAAGATTTTGCTTCCTTCAATCCGCGCCGCCGCACGGCTCGGCCCGAAGATGGTGAGTTTCCTTTCGGTGAAAAAGTCGGCGATGCCGGATACCAGCGGCATCTCGGGCCCGACCACGGTTAAATCAATCCTTTGTTTCTTGGCAAAAGCGGCCAGGGCCGGAATATCCTCGGGCGGAATCGGAACGCATTCCGCGAGTGTCGCAATGCCGGCATTCCCCGGCGCCGCATACAGTCCGGACACCTTGGGGCTCTGCGACAGTCTCCAGGCAAGCGCGTGCTCCCTTCCGCCCGAACCGATGACGAGTATTTTCATGATACGAGTTCTCCAACGACCCAAGAAGGAAGCTGGAACTGCCGCAAGAGACGTTGCATCGGCGCGGCATCCTTCCGACGGCAGACAACGGCCATTCCGATTCCCATATTGAAGGTGGTGAGCATATCCCCGCGCTTGACGCGGCCTTTCTTTTCAATTTCAAGAAATACCGGCGGGATCGGCCAGCTGTTTTCATAAAGAATCGCGTGGCGCTTTTTTGGAATCCCCTGGAAGATGCGGTTCGCTAATCCTCCGCCTGTCACGTGGGTCACTGCTTTGATCCGGAACCGTTTTTTGAGGGCAAGAATCGGCTTGACATAAATCCGCGTGGGGCGCAGGAGACGCAAAAGCTGGGCTTTTGGCGTCTTTTGTTCCGGAAAAATTTTCCGGACCAACGAAAACCCGTTGGAGTGGATGCCGTTGGAGGCGAGTCCCAGAATCACGTCGCCTTTTTGGACATCCTGTCCGAGAATCAAGTCCTCTTTCTCCGCCACGCCGACCGTAAACCCCGCGACATCATATTCGCCTTCCTGATAAAAACTGGGCATCTCTGCCGTCTCGCCCCCAATGAGAGCGCACCCGGCCTCCCGGCAGCCCCGGCTGATCCCGCGCAAAAGCGAAAGCAGGGACTCTTTCTTGATCTTCCCCGTCGCCAGGTAATCCAGGAAAAAGAGGGGTTCGGCGCCGAAGGCGACAACATCATTCACGTTCATGGCCACACAATCAATCCCGACTTCCTCGTGGCGGTCCGCCGCAAAGGCATATTTGAGCTTCGTCCCCACACCGTCGGTACTTGAGACCAGGACGGGCCGGCGGTATTTTTTCAGCGCAAAGAGTCCTCCAAAGCGCCCGACATCCTTGAGCACCTCCGCACGATGGGTTCCCCGAATGAATGTTTTGGCTTTTTCCAGCATGTCGTCGGCGCGTGCAAAGCTGACGCCCGCCTTTTCATAAGCAGTGGCCATTAAAGCCCTCTACGTTTTCTCAAGCGCAAATTTATCGCCCTCACCCCCAAAGTCCACCGGATACTTTCCGCTGAAGCAAGCCGTGCAATAATGGTTCGCAGGGCCCCGAATGGCACTCAGAAGTCCCTCAAGCGACAGATACCCGAGCGTCGTCACACCCACGAATTTCCGAATTTCCTCGACGCTGTGGCGAAAAGCGATAAGTTCCTTCTGCGTCGGGAAATCGATTCCGTAGAAACAGGGATTCCGCGAAGGGGGGCAGCTCACCCGAAGATGCACCTCCTTGGCCCCCATCTCAAAAAGGGTTTTGACGCGCGCCCTGGAAGTGGTCCCGCGGATGATCGAATCATCCACCAGCGCGATGCGCTTTCCCTCCAGCACCTTCCGGATCGGGTTGAACTTTATTTTCACCTTGAAGTCCCGGATCGTCTGGGTCGGCTAGATAAACGTGCGGCCGATATAATGATTACGGGTGATCCCGAAATCAAGAGGAATCCCTGATTCGAGACTGTATCCCAGGGCCGCGGAATTCCCCGAATCGGGGACGGGAATGACGATGTCCGCCTCCGCCGGATGTTCACGCGCCAGCTGTTTCCCCAGATTCTGCCGCACCTGATGAACGCTTTCGCCGAAAATGACTGAATCGGGCCGCGCAAAATAAATTTGCTCAAAAATGCAGTGGCTCGGAAGCGGTGTGTCTTTCGCATCGAACAGTTTCGCCGACCGGATGCCCCCTTGGCTTAAAAACATTACTTCTCCCGGCTCCAGCTCGCGGATAAAGTTCGCCCCGACCAAATCAAGAGCGCAACTCTCCGAAGCAAGGATGTGCGCTTCCCCCCAGTTTTCCGAGACAGAGCGGCCGGAAACCGTTCGCATCCCGCACCCCGATGAGCTCTTCTTCCGTCAGCATGATAAAATTAAAAGCCCCTTTCAACCGCCTCAGGGAAGCCATCAGGGCCTCTTCGCGGTTTTTGTGGACGGGTTTGGCCATCAGATGAATCACAATTTCGCTGTCGATGGTTGTCTGAAAAATGGAGCCATTCGCCTCCAGCTCGGAACGCAGCTCTTTCGCATTCACCAGATTGCCGTTGTGGGCCACTGCGAAGGCCCCTCTCGAATAGTTGACGAGAAGCGGCTGGGCGTTCTTCAAAAGGGAGGAACCGGTTGTCGAGTAACGGGTATGGCCGACGGAACGGGAACCCCTCAGCGTTGAAAGGATATTTTCGTTGAAGACGTCCCCCACCAGACCCATGCCGCGGTGAACATACGTTTTCCCGCCGTCGGTACTCACAATGCCGGCAGACTCTTCTCCCCGATGCTGCAGCGCATAAAGTCCGAGGTAAGTCAAGCAGGCGGCGTCCGGATGTCCCTCAACACCGAAAAGGCCGCAGGATTCCTTCAGTCTATCCTCGCAGATGTCCACCGCGTTGCTTCTCCTTATGCTTACGGCAGTTGTTCTTCAAGTTTTTTCCTCGGGGGATACTGCAGAACCGTCGTCACCAAAAGCGCCCCATAAATCGCCAGATACACCATGTCGAAGGAGTGGATGCCAAACCCCAGCAGGATGAAAAAAGACAATAAAAGGAGGGGCGCACTCAGGGCATAAAGGCCGATGATGAAGAGCGTCTCATACGAAAGGCCTTTCCTGCCGATGCCGTTGGCCAGAAGACTCAATGTGCTGAAGAGGATGACCTGGATGAACTTCCCAACCCAAAAATAGAAAAAAAGAATACAAACAAGGAGGGGCGGAGAAATCCATAGGATCAGCGTGCGCCAATTGTGGATGGTCTCTGGCGTCACGCGGAGACTTTCAATCTCAGAAAGGTCGAAGCGGCGCTCCATCAAAGGGCCTCGTTTCAGAATGAGTTTGTCTTTTGTGATGAGAACGCCCTGGGCATAAGACTCGCCGATTTCCCGGCTTCCGCCCCTGGTATCAATGACCACCACAAAATGCTCCCCCTCGAAACGCCACGGCTGCGGCACATCGACCGTCACCTTCCCCTTCTCAACCACAATTTCGGGAAGATGATCTTTGCTCCAACGCTCGAAGGCCTTGAGGTTCCGGGAAAGATCCAGCGTCAACCGGAGCGTGAAGAGGAGCGCCACCAAAAAAATCAGAAACGAAAAATACTTGATTCCCTCCGAGAAGGGTCGTCCGGCAAGTTCCTGATAGAATTTTACGGAGGTGACGCTTTTCCAAAGCTGGACAGCAAACCGCCGGATCGTCTGGTTCCGTCGAGGAGGAAACGTCTCCTGGTTCATGTTCTTATCACACCTGTTACTCCGGTTTCCCGCCTACAGACCTACCTTCTTGAAAATCCGGTCGACATACCGCGAATAGTATTTCAAATCAAAACAGTCTTCAATCTCCTCGTCTGTCAGGGATTGGAAGATTTTTCCATCCTGAAGCACCGTTTCCTTGAAATCAGCGCCTTCTTCCCACGTCTTCATGGAAAGACGCTGGACATGGTCGTAGGCCTCGGAACGGGGCAGCCCTTTTTCCGTCAGCGCCAAAAGCAGCCGCTGCGAAAAAATCAGCCCGTGCGTGAGGTGAATGTTTTTCATCATATTTTCAGGATAGACGAGGAGGCTCTGAACGATTTCACCTGCCTCATGCAGCATATAATCCAGAAGAATCGTGGCGTCCGGAAGGATCACCCGCTCGGCGGAAGAATGGCTGATGTCCCGCTCATGCCAAAGCGTCACGTTTTCCAAGCCCACCTGGGCATAGCCCCTGAGAAGCCGCGCCAGTCCCGCCAGACGCTCGCACCGGACGGGGTTGCGCTTATGAGGCATGGCGCTCGAGCCCTTCTGGCCCTGGTGGAAAAATTCCTCCGCCTCCAGCACCTCGGTCCGCTGGAGATGGCGAATCTCGGTCGCGAGTTTCTCAAGAGAGCTCGCGACGAGGGCCAATGTCATCAGAAACTCCGCATGATGGTCGCGCTGGACGATCTGCGTCGCAATGTGGGCGCTTTCCAGCTTCAGTTTGCGGCAGACATAGGCTTCGACAGAAGGATCAAGATGCGCATACGTCCCCACCGCGCCGGAAATTTTTCCGACGGAGATGATCTCCTTGGCGTGTTCCAGCCGCTGGAGGTTCCGTTTGGCCTCATCATAGAAGACGGCGAGTTTCAGACCGAAGGTGATCGGCTCGGCATGCACCCCGTGGCTCCTTCCGATGCAGGGCGTATATTTGTACTGATTGGCCCTTCGCCGGAGGCGCGAAAGGAGTGTTTTCATATCCGCAATGAGGATCTCAGAGGCCTCGCATAGCAGCACCGCAAGAGAGGTGTCGAGCACATCGCTCGAAGTGAGCCCCAAATGGAGGTAGCGGCCCAATTCTCCCCCGACGGACTCCTGGAGATTGAGGACAAAGGCCAAAAGGTCATGCCGCGTTTTCTTTTCAATTTCCTGAATCCGTTCCGGGTCGAAGGAGACTTTACGGCGGAGCTCGGCCGGGACTTTTTTCGGAATCTTCCCAAGTTTTGCAAGGGCCTCACAGGCCAGAAGTTCCACCTCCAGCATCACTTCATAGCGGTGGTCTTCCGACCAGAGATGGACCATTTTCGGAAGGGTATAGCGACTAATCATGGGCTTTTATCCAGACGTTTCATTCTACTAAACGCACCGTGAAACGTCAACTCTCCCACGCGCTTTTCCGGTTTCGGCGTGAATCATAACCTTCGTTTTTTAAACAAGTTGGAATTCGCCGGAAGGAACTTTTACGAATGGGGGGTACTTGTTTCCAGAAATTTCTCACAATCGATGGCGGCCATGCAGCCCGTCCCTGCGGCCGTGATCGCCTGCCGATAAACAGAATCCGCGCAGTTGCCGCAGGCAAACACCCCCGGAACCGAAGTCCGGGTTCTTTCCCGGATGACAATATAGCCTTTCGCATCCAGCTCCAGCTGCCCCCGAAACGGCGCTGTGTTCGGCTCATGACCGATGGCAAGAAACACCCCGTCGCATGCTTTCGTAGTGACTTGACCCGTCTTCACGTGCTTCAGTTTGACCGCTGTCACCTTCTGGGAGGCGGGGTCGAGAATTTCTTCCACGACACTCTCCCAGACAAAGGCGATTTTGGGGTTCTTGAAGGCGCGTTCCTGCATGATTTTTGAAGCGCGGAGCTTATCCCGCCGGTGCACGACGTTCACCTTCTTGGCAAAGCGCGCGAGAATCTGCGCTTCCTCCAGTGCGGAATCGCCGCCACCGATAACGACAATTTCCTTTTCCTTGAAGAAGAATCCGTCGCAGGTGGCGCAGATCGAGACCCCATGTCCCAGAAGTTTTTTCTCGGACTCAAGGCCGAGCATCCGGTTCCAGGCGCCTGTGGCGATAATCACACTTTCCGCCTCAAATGCCTCTTCTTTCGAAAAGACCCGGAGAGGCCTTGTTGAAAAATCGACGCCTGTCACCGGCTTGGCAAGAATCTCGGTGCCAAAATGGAGCGCCTGGCGCCGCATGCGTTCCATCAGTTCCGGCCCCATCACGCCGTCCGGGAAACCGGGAAAGTTTTCGACGGTGGCGGTGAGGAAAAGCTGTCCTCCGCCGAAAGATCCTTCAAAAAGGAGGGGAGAAAGACCGGCCCGCGCCGTATAAATCGCCGCGGTCAGCCCTGCGGAACCGCCGCCAATAATCACCACCCGACGGATCGACATGACGCTCCTTTCTTTACCCGAGGTCTCCCTGAATCAGCTCGTACCAGGCCATCTGGACCGCTTCCAGCATTCCCTCGTCGGAGCGCTTGGGATCGTCGCTGAAATCCTCAAGCTCCGTGACCCACTTGTGAAGATCCGTGAAGCGAACCGTCATGGGGTCAATATCGCCGTATTTTTCGTAGAGCTTCTCGGCAATCAATTCTACTTCTTCCCACTGTAATCCCATATGCCCTCCTGTCTCAAACAACTTCCTCTCTTTTCAGACGAGGATATGCTACCAAAAGGGGGGAAGGGATTGCAATAGAAAAGGGGCCGCGGCGAAATGCCGTGACCCCTTAGGAAAATTGGTAGCGGGCCGCCTGAGCTTACGTTGTGGCGAGCCTCGCCCCGAATTTAAAAGTGGTAGCGGGGCCTGGATTTGAACCAGGGACCTTTGGGTTATGAGCCCAACG
>JBDRBD010000027.1:0-3763 GCA_043823025.1 Candidatus Omnitrophota bacterium
CTTGCTTTTTCTTTCCCCTGCTTGCCGAAGTTGTACATGGATTTTCCCATTTTGAAGCTCCTGTTTTCATCTTTGCCGTTCTCACAAAAAAACGAGAGCCACCTATGCCGTCTTGTCTTTTACTGGAGTCCACCATTTAAGATCTGGTCTATAAGGGTGACAATCACCACGAAGACCCTGTGATCAATATTTCGTTAACATCCAGTAGAACAGACTCAATACGCGCATCGCAGCATCTCGCCTCTTTGACACTATTATCGGCATATTTACCAAAGAACTTAACTAATGCTATTACGATTCAAAGAACTTCTTGTTGGTGATAAGGTAGTGATGATCATGGCTGATGTCAAGAGGTAACGACGGAGCGCGAAAACACTTCGTCCATTCCGACGCCGGTCTCCATCCAATTTCGAGCCATTCAGTCACCCGAGTCTATGTTAAAAAAGCGCAGACAGCTCTGTGTGTAAAATCAAATATTGTTCAGACATTTCTGCCAATTCTGAAGTTCAGGCCGCGGCAACGCGTCTCGATCTTTTCTTCAACTGACCGATCTGATGCCGCAACATGGCGGCTTTCTTGTTTTCATTGGATTCCAGCGCCTGCAATCTCAAGACTTTCAGTTCGCGGATTCTGGATTTAAGCTCCGATTTTGTTATTTTGATCTTGACCGCATGTTTCTTTTTCTCGACGGGTGTTTCGTCCTTGATGCCCCTGGCTTCTCTGATGAAGGCGACGAGTTCCGCCTTCTTCATGCCGTGGATCGCCCCTTCGTGGGGAATCTCCGCTGCGATCTCCCGCAACTCCTTGATGGTCAACTTCTCCAGATGTTTTTCGTCGCGTTCCTTTTTATTGGTTTCTTCTGACATCGCGCATAGACCTCCTTATTCTTTTCATTTGGGGAATCAACTTGCAATCCATTAATCAAATGAGCGGTCTTATTATATCACAGCCCATTTTACAGTTCAACTCTGAGGAAATGGTTATATCATTTTTTCCGTTTCCGCCTCAGATAATTATGATATAGATAATACGTATTGGCGGGACTGACTCGACGGATACATCGTTGAAATATTGTGACACCGCCGGGAAGCCCATCGGTAAGCCATAAGGGGAGAAAACAAACACCAACCTGTATATCGGGATAAACCGGCCTACTCGACTCGAAAAAAAAGATGGGTGCTGTCTTTTAAAGAAGGGGGGATGAAAAATGAACAAAGCAACGTTGTTTACATTGGTCACAAGTGTTTTTTTTCTATCCACGGTTTTGTGTCCGGCGGCTGAGAAAGAGGGGACCGACGGAAAGACGCTCTTCGAAAACAACTGCGGCAAGTGTCACAACCTGGATAGGTCGAAGTCGAAAAAAAAGACAGCGGGGGAGTGGGAAACTACCGTACTCCGGATGAAGAAGAACGGGGCGACGATCACGGATGATGAAGCGAAGCTTATCATCAACTATCTTTCCGAGACCTATAAAAAATAGGCGTTTGGCATATCATGCGCCCGGAAACGAACAAATATCCGGCTTCGATGTCATCATGATGCCGTCTCTCCCATGGTCATATCAACCCGGGGAGCCACCCTGGCCCGGCGTGCTGACGTCAACGGTGGATGGATCGGCCGATCATCCTACGCCGGGAATGAGAGTATGAAAGCCAGTGTCGTGGGCGATCCCGACTTCGGCGGTCAGCTTCCGCAATTGGCCGGTGCACGCACGGAGGCCCTTACTGTGGCAAAAGGATACGGGGTAAAACCACTGATCGGCCCGGAGGCTTCAGAATCGGCACTCCGTCAGTCCATCGGGAAAGGGGTGGATGTCCTTCGTCTGGCGACCCATGCCCTCTATGATCCCTATCTCCCGCTTCAATCCGCCCTCATCCTGACGGACGGCAAAAAAGCTGTTCCCCTCACGGCCGAGCGGATATTCGAGAAACCCCTTTTATCGCGTCTCGTTATCCTGTCAGCCTGCGAGACCGGGATGGAACACGTCATTGGCGGAGACGACATCCTCGGCCTTGTCCGGAGTTTCTATCTCGGCGGAACAAGTGCAGTGCTGAGCAGCCTCTGGCCCGTGGAAGACTCGGCAACACGGCTGTTCATGGAAACCTTCCACACAAGATCGAAAGGGGGAGATTTCGGGGGCGCCTGGCTCGCGGCGCGGGATACTTTGAGAAGCAGGGGCTACTCTCCTTCGGCTTACGGAGCATTCATACTGGGTGGATCGCTTGGTGTCAACCCTGCAACGATACATTAGGATGCAACCTTCAACTCAGCCAGCTTACGTTTCCGATGACAATCTGGGAAAAAGCATCAGGGGTTCGGCGCCGAAATTCCGCGGGACAGGCCCTGTCTGTAAGCCTCCACAACCGCCAGATCGGCTTCTACCCAGTCGAGGGTCGGGAGGTCATCCGGCTTGAGCCAGACGACGGCATGGTGCTCGTTCAGCTTCATCTCCCCGGAGCGAATCGCGCAGACGAAGGGGCAGAGTTTTACCGTGAAGGCCGGGTAGCGGTGCGTCGAGGGCGGCATCGCCCGCTTCACGACCACGCGCAGGCCCATCTCCTCCATCAGCTCACGATGGAGACACGCCTCCGTGCCCTCCCCCGGCTCGATTTTCCCGCCGGGGAACTCCCATTTGAGGGGCATGCGCATGGATGTGCCCCGCTGTGCGGCCAGGACCAGGCCATCCCGCTCGATGATCGCGCAGGTCACGCGGATATAGATCTGGTTCGCTTCACCCATTCCCCTCACCTGCTCCGGCGCCGTTCCCGCCGGAGATCATTTTATTACTCCGGCAGGTAGACATGTTAACGGTTGTCATGCCGGAGCGATAACTTTCGCCATCGTCTTCCTGATGATTCCGGAACCATCCGCCGCAGCGCGAGGCGCATCTGTCGGCGTAGACCGTTGTGCGTCATGACCACTTCAGGTTCGCTGGTGCTCGAAGCCGGGGATTCGGAGGCGGTCCTCCACGCGGCCGAGGATGATGGTCGCGACCGTAAAGGCCGAAAGGTTGATATCGAAGGCCGTGCAGAGACCGAAGTAGAACAAAAACAGGAAAACGAGCAGCGGAATGCCCCGGAAGAACCAGACATAGACGGAGATGAAGCGCCGGAGCGCAGGGTGGCCGTAGACATGCCCCACGGCGAGGGGCGCTCCGAGGGCGAATCCCCAAACCATCGACCCCGGCACAACGACCAGTGTCCCCATGTTCCCCTGTCATTCATCGAGAAGAGGACATCATCATTTATCGATGTACTTCTTCTTCAACTCGGCCCAGTATGGTGATTTCATGAGCCTCTTGAGGCCTTCGTTGACCTTGTTCAGGAATTCGGTGTCCTCCTTGCGGATCGCATAGCCGAAATCCTCGTCCTTCATCCCGAAGCCGCCCAGGATCTTGACGGGCTTCTTCTTCGCGGCGTCAAGCGCCGGGGCGTCGTCCATCGCGGCGGCCACGATCCGGCCGTTGACCACGTCCTCGATTGCGAGGGGGGCGGAGTCATAGTGAACCAGTTCGAACTTCTTTCCCCCCTTTTTGATCAGGTTCTCATCGATCCACTTCGCTTCGGTCGTTCCACGCTGTACGCCGATCTTGTTCCCGTCGGCCAGAGCCTTCTCCGCGGTGAGCTTCGTATCCTTCTTGGCCACCAGGATTTGTTTGATCTTCCAGTAGGCGGTCGAAAAGTTGACCTCTTTTTTGCGTTCGTCGGTGATGCTCATCACGGAGGCCACGATGTCAATTTTCTTGGCCTTCAGGCTCGGGATG
>JBDRBD010000028.1:0-2519 GCA_043823025.1 Candidatus Omnitrophota bacterium
GGCGGGACAAGACACGGGGACGGTGGCCCGATGTGCCGGAAGACAAGAGACGCGCCTATTCGATCGCGGAAATCAAGCATTGGCTTGACGTATATTTGCTCCGCTTTTTCCAGTACAGCCAGTTCAAACGTTCCTGTAGTCCCAATGGCCCTAAGGTAGGATCGGGCGGTTCTCTTTCGCCGCGCGGTGATTACCGGGCGCCCAGCGACAGTGACGCCACGATCTGGCTGGAAAATGCGCGAGGGATTCCGGAAAGTGATGGTTAGGATCTATCCGCTCATGGTGAGCTTGTCGAACCATGCATGAATGGCTGTCCTTCGACAAGCTCAGGATGAGTGGACTTTTTATGCCGCTCATGGTGAGCCTGTCGAACCACAAGCACGGGAGCATCAGCCATGGTGAGGGAAACATACCGCGATTTTGATGCCACGGAACTTTTCTGCCCTCGCTGCCAAAGATCTGTCAAGGTAAGAAAAAAACTGCTCCTCATTCTTGCGGACGGGGAAAAGTATGACTACGCCTGCGCGGTTTGCGGCACTTCGGTGGGCGACAAATTTGTCCGAAATAATAGCGACTCGGGCCTCTTAATCCGATGAAAACCTTATTGGTCATCTTTCTTTCCCTCATCATGATAACCTTATCCACTGCGGCCCCCATTCCCGCCTCAACCCGCGATATATACGCTGACGGCAGAAGATACATGCGGGAGGGTAAATGGCAAAACGCTATAGAAATCATTAAACCGCTGGAAAATGATTACCCGCTACTGGCTGATTATGTGCTTTTGGATCTGGCCACCTGTTATGAAAAGTCCGGTGATAGCGAGGAGGCCATGAACATCCTCCGGAAGATAGTAAAAAAGTACAAAAGTTTCCCCCTTTACCGCAAGACATATCAAAGGATTCTGGAACTTGGTAAAAGCGGGGATAGCACCGTTCTCGTAACCGATTACGATCTTTACCTGCAGGAATTTCCCCAGGACAGCAAAGCAGCGTGGGAGAAAACCGGTTTATTGGAAAAGAGCGGTCGGAGTGATGAAGCCCGCGCCCTCCGGAAAGAGATTTTTTTTTACCGGCAGCTCTTATACCATGAACGCCTACGAAGCCCTCAAAATGGCCGATTTTCAGCCTTCCTACGATGATATCAAAAAAGTCCTGGCACGCCTCATAGAAAGAGGCAATTCCGCCCAGGTCGTCAGTTTAACGGCGGGTATCACTTTAAAGGACGATGAGGGCAAGTATCTTCTGGCCCGGGCTTATTATCGTCTTCGCCGCTATCGTGAGGCTATCAAGACACTTGCCGGCGTATCCTTAAAGGAGGGCAGATATCTCCTGGCCCGCAGTCTCGTCAGGGTAAAAGAAAGAGAAGCATTTTACAAACTCATCGACGAGTTGGCTAAGGAAGGCAATAAAGATCTGTTCAGTCTGCATCTGCTGGCCGCAGAGATGAAGAGAAGGGAAGGAGGTAATGCGAGCTCCCGCGCCATGCTGCAATCCATGCTGGACCTTTATCCCGAAAAAAAAGAAGAAATTGCCTGGGCGCAGGCTTGGCTTAACATCAGGCAAAAACGTTTCCGTGACGCGGAAATAATTCTTACCGGCCTGACAGTGTCTAACTCCAATAACCGTGATAAGTACCTTTTCTGGCTGGCTAAGGTGAAAAAATATCAAGGTCAAAACGGGGATGCTTTGTTGGCGCAGATTAAGGATAAAAATGGCTATTACTGGTTGCAATCGGGAATCGGCAAGCCCGGACCGCTATCCGGCAAAGATAGTGCGGACTTGAAAAAGGATGGGGGGCCTCCGCTTCCCGCAGAAATTAACACCAGGTTTCTACGGGTCACTGTTCTCCACGGCTTGGAAATGCGTACGGAAGCGAGGATAGAAGCTCGCCTGATGATGAACTCTGTTACAGATCCATACATTTCGAAATTTGCGCAACTTTTGTTAAATATCGAAGACTATCTTTCTGTAGTCAGGCTGGGCACGCGGCACAATTATCCCTTATTGAAATACCCTCTCGTCTTTAAGGGTATCGTCACTAAGTACACCCAGGCGCAAAAAATTGACCCTCTTCTTATTATGGCCATCATGAGAGAGGAAAGCCGTTTCCAGCGTGATGCCGTTTCCAGCGCCGGGGCGCTGGGTCTCATGCAACTCATGCCGGCCACGGCGCGCAGCATGGGCAATTTAAAAAACAACGAAGAACTATTCAATGCAGAAAAAAATATCAGCCTGGGCACAAATTATTTTTCCAAGCTGCTGCGGCAGTTCAAATTATCGCAATATGCCGTCGCAGCATACAATGCGGGACCGCACAACGTACAAAGATGGCTTGCTGGGGGTTACTTAGATGAAGAGGAGTTCACGGAAGACATACCCTTCAGTGAAACAAAAAAGTATGTTTTTCGCATCATGCAAACTCACGGTATCATGAAAGCACTTTACGAAAACGAGCTTAAAAGTTGACGAACGCGTAAAAAGGCGCACTCATTCCCGTGGAAACGGGAATGACAAAAA
>JBDRBD010000029.1:0-5817 GCA_043823025.1 Candidatus Omnitrophota bacterium
TAGTTTTCAAGATTGATTCCGTTCACGACCAGCCGGTAAACCGCAAGGAAGGGGACTAATCCCAGAATGATCCCCGAAGAAACGGCGATACAGATATCCAGAAAATATTTTAGGCTCGTCACGGCGGAATTCCTTCTTAAAACATTATATCTCCTGCCGGTCCCCAGCGCAACGATTCTTCGTAAGGACAAAGATGGCATTCAAGGCCCGAAGATTAGGCCAAAACTTCAGGGTATTTCCCTTGCCCAAATAATGGGCGCTCACGATGCGGGTTCCCAGCTGGCGGCAATAGCGGAGGAAATCCTTAATGCTCAGAAAGTGGACATTGGGCGTGTCATGCCACCGATAGGGCAGTGACGGCGTGGTGGGTGCTCGCCCCCGGAAGAACAGGTCAAACCTGGCCTTGCGATAAGCGAAATTCGGGAATCCCACAATGACCCTTTTACCGACCCGCAACGCCTCTTTCAGGACAAAATCGACTTTCTTGGTCTCCTGAAGACTCTGGTTCAGGATCACGTAATCGAACGACTGGTCGGGGTACTCTAAAAGGCCGCCTTCGATATCCCCGTGAAAGACGCTCAGGCCTTTTTGGACGCACGCATAGATGGACTTCTCGTTAAGCTCGATCCCCTGCGCCTTAACGCCCTTTCCCTTTGCTAGCACGAACATTAGATTGCCGTCGCCGCAGCCCAAATCCAAGACCTTTGCGCCGCTTTCAACGATCTGATAAATCACGCGGTGGTCCAGCTGCATGAGTTCTAATTCCATAAAAACCTCTTAGTCCGGCTCCTGTAAATCAATGCCCGCGGCCTGCTCGCCCTCAAAGGTCGTAAGAACCCTTGACATCATACCCATGAAATGTCTTGTCCAAAAAGTGACTGATGAGATGCGTTTGTTCCTTAATCTCCAGCAAAAAGGCATCGTGCCCATAGGTCGAGCTGATTTCACAGTAGGTCGCTTCGACCCCCCGTACCTTGAGTTGGCGCACGATTTCCTGCGACTGATACGCCGGATAAAGCCAGTCCGATTTGAACGCAATGACCAAAAACCGCACATGAATCTTTTTGTCCTTGGAAAAGAGTTTCCCCTGGGAAAGGTCAAAATAATCCATTGCCTTTGTGATGTAGAGATAGGAGTTGGCGTCGAAGCGCTTTACAAAATTGTCGCCGCGGTATTTCAGGTAACCTTCTACCTCAAAATCCGTCGCAAAGGTGAAACTATAATCTTTGTCCCGAAGCCGGCGCGAGAATTTCTCTTCCATCGATTTATCGCTCATATACGTAATGTGCCCGATCATCCTCGCAACCGCAAGCCCCCTCTCGGGTTTTTCTTTGCTGCCGTAATAATCGCCGCCCTTCCAGGCGGGATCCGCCATCACCGCCTGCCGGCCAACCTCATCCAACGCAATCTGCTGGGGGGAATGTTTCAGGGTGGTGGCAATCGGAATGACGCTTTGCACCCTTTCCGGATAGGAACTTGCCCACTGCAAAGCCTGCATCCCGCCCATGGAACCGCCGGTCACGCACACCAGCTTTTTGATCCCGAGGTACTCGATGAGATACCGCTCTGCTTCGACCATGTCCTCAATCGTAATGATGGGAAAATCGAGTCCGTAGGGTTTGCCGGTTTTGGGATGAACGGAAGAAGGCCCGGTGCTCCCTTTGCACCCCCCGACGATATTGGAACATATCACAAAAAATTTTTGGGTATCCAGCGCCTTGCCCGGCCCTACCATCATGTTCCACCAGCCCGGATTTTTCTCCCCCTCATGGAAACCGGCTGCATGCGCGTCCCCCGAAAGGGCGTGTGTTACGAGAATGGCGTTGGTCTTGTTCTTGTTCAGCTCGCCGTAGGTCTCGTAGGCCAACGTGATGGGGCCGAGCTTCTTGCCTGAAACCAGCTTCAGCTCGTTCGGCGGCTCCGCAAACGTGACATATTTTGTTTTCACAATGCCAACAGAATCCTCAGTAACTTTCATTCGGCATACTCCTGAAATAACCAGGTCGATAAATAGCGCTCCCCGCAGCTTGGGAAAATCACGACAATCGTCTTGCCTTCCGCTTCCCTGCGAGCCGCCACTCCCAAGGCAGCCCACATCGCAGCACCGCTTGAAATCCCAACCAAGAGGCCTTCCCGGCGGGCCAGTTGTTTGGCCATCTCTCCCGCATCTTCGTGCCTCACTTGTATGATCTCATGAATCACGTCGCGACGCAAGATCTCGGGAACAAAACCGGCACCGATTCCCTGTATCTTATGCGGCCCGGGCGCCCCGCCTGAGAGAACCGGCGAGTCTTTGGGCTCGAGACCGATCACCTTCACAGAGGGTTTCTTCTTCCTCAAGGCCTCCCCAACACCGGTAATGGTGCCGCCGGTCCCGATGCCTGCAATAAAGATATCCACAGCGCCGTCCGTGTCGTTCCAAATCTCCTCGGCAGTGGTCTTCCGGTGAATCTCGGGGTTGGCGGGATTATTGAACTGCTGGGGCATGAAACTATCCGGCGTGGTCTTGACAAGTTCTTCTGCTTTTTTAACCGCACCGGACATCCCTTTCGCACCTTCTGTTAAGACAAGTTCTGCGCCAAATATCTTCAAAAGCTGCCTCCGCTCAAGACTCATCGTGTCAGGCATTGTCAGAATGAGTTTATATCCCTTGGCTGCGGCGACGAATGCAAGGGCGATTCCTGTGTTTCCGCTCGTCGGTTCAATGATGACGGAATCTTTTTGCAATAATCCCTGTTTTTCGGCGGCCTCGATCATCGCAACGCCGATCCTGTCCTTGACGCTGGAAAGAGGATTGAAAAACTCAAGCTTTGCCAGCACGGTGGCCCGGAGACCTTCCGTCAGCTTATTGATCCGGACCAGCGGAGTGCGCCCGATGGTTTTTGTGATATCTGAAAAAATGTTCATCAGTTCTCCTATCCTTTCATTGAGTCGCTTTTTTTAGAGCTTGATCAATATCTTCAATAATATCCTCAACGTTTTCGAGTCCGATGGACAGTCGTACAAAATCGGGTGTCACTCCCGTTGCTAACTGCTCCTCTTTTGACAGCTGTTGGTGCGTCGTTGTGGCGGGATGGATGGCTAGGCTCTTGGCGTCGCCGACGTTCGCAAGGTGCGAAATCAGTTCAAGAGAATCGATGAATTTTTTTCCCGCTTCAAGTCCCCCCTGGATGCCAAATCCGAGGATCGCCCCGCACCCTTTTTTAAGGTATTTCTTCACCCTTTCCCTTTCGGGACTAGAGTCCAACCCTGGGTAATTGACCCACGAGACTTTAGGATGTTTCTGGAGGTATTTTGCCACAGCCAATCCATTCTCGGAATGACGCGGCATCCTCAGGTGAAGCGTCTCAAGCCCCTGCAAAAACAAAAATGCGTTAAAGGGCGACATAGCAGGTCCCAGATCGCGTAAAAGTGTCACCCTGGCTTTGGTGATATAGGCAATATTCCCGAGGGGCTTTAGGGCTTCGACGAAGTCCAGGCCGTGATAGCTCGGATCCGGACCGGCGATTGTCGGAAATTTTCCGCTGGTCCAGTCGAACTTCCCTGAATCCACAAAGACCCCGCCGATCGATGTCCCGTGGCCGCCGATGAACTTTGTTGCAGAATACACGACGATATCGACGCCAAACTCGATCGGTCTCAAAAGATACGGAGAAACGGTATTGTCTAACACAAAAGGAATTCCGTTCCGATGCGCAATCTCGGAGATGCCCTCTAAATCCGCAATGTCTAGTTTCGGGTTTCCGATAGATTCGGCGTATAGGGCTTTGGTTCTCGGTGTGATGGCCTTCTGAAACGCCTCCAGGTCATTCGACTTGACGAATTTCACCGTTACACCCAACCGGGGAAATGTATAATGGAACAAATTATACGTTCCCCCGTAGAGATTGTCGGCAGAAATGATTTCGTCTCCCGCCCGGGCAATATTTAAAAGCGCCAGGGTGATGGCGGACTGCCCGCTGGCCGCCGCAAGTGCCCCGACGCCGCCGTCCAGGAGCGCCACTCTTTTCTCAAATACGTCGGTTGTCGGGTTCATGAGGCGCGTATAGATATTGCCGAATTCTTTGAGCGCAAAAAGATTTGCAGCGTGCTGCGTATTTTTAAATTGATAGGAGGTTGTTTGGTGGACAGGAACGGCGCGGGCCCCCGTGGTCGGATCGGCCTCCTGGCCTCCGTGAAGTACGAGCGTCTCAACTTTTAATTTCGTATCTATTTTGCTCATTGGTTTTCTCCTTATTGTTTTTTCGGCCTAGATTCAACTCTAAATCGTATAGGTACATCCTCTGTCTGCCGTTTCGTTGCGCATTCGGACCAGGTCTTCCAGCGAAATCGATTCCAGAAATTCTGCAATTTTTCCTCCCAGCCGGCACCAAATTTCCATGGCGACAAAGTCGGAGGCCCTTTTGTGATTGGAGGCGGAATGGCAATCCATAAGTGCTAAGTCCCCTTCCAAAGGTTCAACGATTTCCTTCAGGGTGATCTGCGAAGGCGGCCGGCTTAATTCATAGCCCCCATTGGCGCCTCGATAGGAGGTAATCAAGCCCTTGTTTCTTAGCGGAATCACCAGTTGGCTCAAGTATTTTTCGGAGATATCCTCGCCTCGGGCAATCTCTTTAAGGTAAACCAAGCCTTTGCCGAATCTCGAGGCAAGCTCAATCATGAGCCGCGTCCCATACCGCGCTCTTGTGGAAAGTTTCATTGCTTTTCCTCAAATACTACCATTTCAATAGATTTAGTAGTATTTAACCAAAATTCACAAATTTGTCAAGGAAATTTTTAATTGACGTTAACTCACTTCGTATGTCAATCAAAAAGCCCTCTGGCGATTGCCAAAGGGCTTTTTGATTGTAGCTCAGATCAGCCGTTTTTCCGTTCAAACTCCTTCATAAAAGATGTTAGCGCTTTGACCGCTTCCGGCGGGCAGGCGTTATAGAGGGACGCCCGGAGGCCGCCGACGGAGCGGTGCCCGGCAAGCCCCATCATTCCTTTGGCCTGCGCTTCTTTCAGGAACTGCGCTTCCAGCTCCTCCGAGGGAAGACGGAACGTGACGTTCATCGGAGAACGATGCGCCTTGTCAGCGGTGGGACGGTAAAAACCTGAGCCGTCGATGATATCGTAAAGAAGTTTTGCCTTTTCCTCGTTCCGCTTGCCAATCGCTTCGACGCCCCCCAACTGAATCAGCCAGCGGGTCACAAGCCCAAGGACATAAATACCGAAGCATGGAGGCGTGTTGTACATTGAGTCGTTTTTCAGGTGTGTGTTGTAGCAGAACATCAACGGGACCTTTGGCACTGTCCGTTCGGCCACCTCCTTGCGGATGACCACAAGGCAGACGCCGGCCGGGCCCAGATTCTTCTGGGCGCCGGCATAGATAAGCGCAAATGACTTCACGTCGATCGGACGGGACAGGATATCCGAGGACATATCCGCCACCAGGAGCGACGGCGCCTTTGGATAGGTCTTCCACTGGGTTCCCGAAATCGTCTCGTTCGAGGTGATATGCACATAAACAGGGTCGGCACTCCATTTCATCTCGTCGGGATTCGGCATCCGGCACGGACGGAGTGCTGAGGTATCAGCGGCCACATTTACCTGACCCCACGTCTTCGCTTCCTTGATCGCCTTTGTCGCCCATTCTCCCGTGTTCACATAATCCGCGGTCTTGCCTTCCGGAAGAAGGTTCATCGGGATCATGGCAAACTGCGCTGTCGCGCCTCCCTGCAGGAAAAGCACCGCGTAGTCGTCCGGAAGCTGCAGGAGCTGCTTCACATTGGCAATCGCCTCCGCATGCACTTCCATATACACCTTTCCGCGATG
>JBDRBD010000030.1:0-10344 GCA_043823025.1 Candidatus Omnitrophota bacterium
GATCAGCTCCAGAAGGAAATCGCGGAAATGGAATCCCGGCTCCAGGGCCTTTTGGTCAGGGCGACCCCCAAGCATCCGGAAGTGGAGAGGTTGCAAGAACAGATGCGGATTGCCAGAGAGGAATTGAGACGCCTTCCCGAAGAAGAATTAATGTTTTCAAAGCTGAAACAAGAAGTAGAGGATAACCAAAAGCTTGTTTCCCAGCTCAAGGGAAAGCTTAATGATGCGCGCATCGAGGAGGCGGAGAACGTGACGGATGTAGTCATTCTGGAAGATGCTTCTCCGGCGATGTCGACCTTTGGAACCAACCGGTCCTTGGGTCTTGTCCTGAGCGGCATCTTTGGGATTTTATTGGGCTGCGTGGCCGCTTTTGCGAAAGAGAGTTTGGACACTTCGTTCGGCGCCATCGAGGAAGTGGAGTCTTTTTTGGGGGTAGGAGTTTTGGGCGTCATCCCCCACATGCCCCTCGCGATAGAGAGGCGGAAATTCCCATTTTTTCCGAAGGCAACCACCCGGCAGGAGCAGATCCGGAAGTCCCGAATGAGGCTTGTCACGCAATTTGATCCTCGTTCCCCCGAAGCCGAAACGTATTACACGCTCCGGACGGCGATCTATTCGGGGTTGCTCAAGAAAGAAAAGTTGGCGATCGCTATATCCAGTACGGGACCGAGGGAGGGGAAATCGCTCACCTGCGCCAATCTGGCGATTGCCTCAGCCCAGATGGGGAAGAAGACCTTGCTGATCGACGCCGATTTCCGGCGGCCGGTCCTTCATGAGATTTTTGGTTTTGAACGCGCCCCGGGACTTTTTGAGGTTCTCACCAAAACGGTTTCCTATGAACAGGCGCTCAAAAATGTCACTGATTTTCTCATCGGGGATACCCAATGGCAGGAGGCGCTCAAGACCCCTCATTTTGCCTATCTGAGTTTCATGACCGCAGGGCACCTTCCCACGAATCCTCCCGAGGTCTTGAACTCTTCGGAAATGGTCAATCTCATTCAAAAGCTTCTTGTGGAATTTGACCTTCTCATCTTTGACTGTCCTCCCGTCCTTCCGGTCACAGATACCCTGATTCTGGCTCCGAAGCTGGACGGAGTGATTCTGGTTTACCAATCCGGCCGGACGGCCCGCAATGCCCTCAAACGGGCCAAGGGCCAACTGGATACCGCGAAAGCGAAATTGTTGGGAATTGTGTTCAATGATGTCCGCCCTGTTGAGGCCGATGCAAGCTCGGCGTATTATTACCGGTATCGGAAGTACTATTCAGACGAAATCAAGAAAGAAAAGGCGGGGTGCGAAGAATAGGGCTTCAACGGGAAGGCGTGAGCTCGTAGAGCGAGACGACAATTCTTTCTTCCAGATAAAATTTCTTGAAGAATTTTTTCTTGTTGCGAATCTCCGGATCTTTCAGATAAACCCACCGTCCCAGCCGCACCCGGTGATCGTCTAACCAGGAACGCATTGCCACGTTCTCGCGGTAGATGCGTTCGGCGTCCAGAATGGGAGTTTCTTCGATGTACTGCCCCGGAGGGCTTTCTACATACCAAAGCCGCTTCGTCCCCGGCGGCATGCCGCGTTCAATCTCCGTCCATTTTTTAAGACGAAGATTTCCCATTTCATCCACCCAGTGGAGGAGCCGTCCTCTGTTCGTTTCTCCGGAGCGAACGCGGAAATAGTAGAAGAAAGGGTCGTTGGCTTGAGAATAGAGAAAGTAGTCTTTGGGCGTCAGTTGCTTTTGCACGGATTGAACAATTTCGCGGTAAGGTTCAAGGTAGGCCATCAAAAGATACTGGCGGCCTGTGAAGTAATTGAGAAGGCCGTAGCCGTTCAGCAGGATCAGCCCCGAAAGACAGAAGATCCGCAAACGAGGACGGAGTCTCAGAAGCCCTATTGCAAGGAGAAGGGCATAAAAGGGAAGTGAGGCAAAAGCATATCGCGGCTGTGCGTTCCTGAGACTTGAAGAGAGAAAAATGGGAAGGATGAAACCAAGCCACGTGAACACCAGAGGCCGCGGCCAGGGCTTGGCCAGTGCCCGGAGGAGGAGAACTGCCGGCAGCAGGCACCCCGCGACCGACCAGACATAGTTCCATGGGTAAAGAGCAGGCCCTGCGGTGAACAAATAATACACGAATGCAA
The DNA here is from genome assembly GCA_043823025.1 of Candidatus Omnitrophota bacterium. Lineage (GTDB taxonomy): Bacteria > Omnitrophota > Gorgyraeia > JACQQV01 > JACQQV01 > JBDRBD01. The sequence continues at coordinate 2,137 of JBDRBD010000030.1, forward strand.
TTTTTCCAAGGGACCCCATCGGAAAAGCGAGAGTTTCTGGGGTGGCGGGGTGGAGATAAAGCCATTGGGCGTAACCGAGCCTTTTGAAAAGCTCAGGCACGGCAGGGAGAGCGCAAGGCGCAAGCATCAGCCACCCCAAGAAGTAACGTTTGACGAGCGCCGGCTTTTTTTGACGGAATGAGAGCACCCACAGGACTTGCAGCAGAAGCATTGTAAAATACAGGTAGTGGGTCAGGAGGGCCAGAAAAGAAACGCCGATATGGGAGAGGAGTTTTCCGCGCCGGCCCGTTTCGAGATATTCCATAAGAAAAAGAATGCTGGCGAGGGAAAAAAAGAGCGTCAGGCTGTACATCCTGACCTGGCGAGTTTCTAAGAGGAAAAAGGGGGAGATCGCAAGAAGCCCGACAGCCAGAAGGGCCGTTTCTTTGGAAAAGAGTTTTTTCCCAAGCGCATACAATGCGATGAGGGAAGAAAAAGCAAAAAAGGCCGAGGGGATTCTCAGCCAAAATTCGCTCTTGCCGTAGTAGCTCCACCATGTTAGAATGACGTTAAAGACGATATTTTTCTGGTATACCAGAAGCCATTTGAGGTTGAAAGCGAGCTTGGTCATGATGCGGGCTTCGTCATCCCAGAGGCTCCTTTCCCCAAGCCGGAAAAACTGCAGGAAAGCGGCGGCGAGGAAGACCGAAATGAGAACAAGGAGGAAAGGGCTTGGAAAAAGGGGTAATTTTTTTGAATTCATGCGCAGGGATTCCTAAGGTGTTAGTGTAACAGAACGTATCCGAGGCGTCAACGAACGGCGCTTCTATTCCCGAGAGGCACTGATGCGAAATCGAACACGGAATACAGCGTTAATATCAGAGAACATTTTGGAAAAAAATTCTTTCGTGGTCTATCGAAAGATCCGGGGAGAATGTATTCTGGTAGCGACTCATCGGAAGCATCTGTCCGACGGCGTCTTCTCTTTGGAAGAGGTGGGAGGGCGCATTTGGGAACTCTTGAATGGGAAACGGTCGAATCTTTGCATCGCGCAGAAACTCGCATCTGAATTTGGAATCTCCGCCTCACTTGCCCAAAAAGATACTCTTTCCTTCCTTGAACAGCTGAAAAAAGAAGAGCTCGTTCGTCTGAAAGGTCGTTAAAGACCTCCGCGGACCATCCTCAATAATGCACCAGACTCCCGTCCTTTTTGGCTTTCCGAAGGGCTTTTCCGAAAATCCACACGCTGATCGGAAAGAGAATAAGGGTCAGTGCCGTCAAAACAAGAAGATCCTTTTTGAGAAGACCGAGCGGCAGGCCCTTTAAGAGACAGAGCCGCAGGGCTCGTAAGGCATAGGTCATCGGGATCCAGTCCGAAGTTTTCTGCAGCCACAGGGGGAGAAGCGTGATGGGGAAGTAAACGCCTCCCAAAAAGCTTGAGAACCCTTCGAGGAAGGGCTCTACGATGCTTCCCTTCTTGAAGACGAGGATAAAACTGGCAGAAAAAAGACCAAACGCATAGAAGGTCATTGTGGTGAGGCCAAGGACGACCAGCGCCCCGGGGATATTGGCTAGCGGCAGCCTTACGTGGAATAGAAAGACGCCTAAAAAGAGGTAAAAAAGAAGATTCAGCGTCGCATAGAGAAAACTAAGGACCGAGAGGAGGAAAAAGACCGAGCGGAAGGAGACGGGTGTGACAAGAAGCGCTTCCAGCGTTCCGAGCCCCTGTTCTTCACCAATGGATCCCGCAAGACTATGAAGGGCATGCGACAGATACCGTCTCAATCCCAGGCCGATGAGTACAAAGGGAAAATAGTCACCGCCGTACGGAAGGAGGTGAGGAGAGGCGTTTGCGCTGAGCAGGCGCGCGATAAAGAAAAAGGGAAGAAGGACGGCGAGGGAGTGAACCCAGTATACTGCGAAACTGAGCTTATAGCTCGAATTGACACATAGGTCTCTTTTGAAAAGGGCAGCGAGCTTACGGAACATGACTGTTTCCCTTCATCACATTCAGAAAAACATCAAAAAGCGTCGCTTTTTCCTCCAGCATCGCATTCTTTTTCAGGGTAGCGAGATCTCCTTCTACAACGATCCGGCCCCGATGGAGGATGCCGATGCGGCTTGAAAATGTTGCTGCTTCTTCGGGCTGGTGGGTGGTATAGAGAACGGTTTTTTTCTTTTTTTCAAGAAGCACTTCCCGGAGAAAACAGCGCCATTCCTGAGCGGCGACCGGATCGAGGCTTCGGGTCGGTTCATCCAAAAGCAGGACTTTCGGGTCTCCCAAAAGGCCGCGGCAGAGCCCCAGCTGCTGCTTCATCCCGGTAGAATAGGTAAAGAAATATTTGTCAAGGTGCCCTTCCAGGTGAAGGAGAGAGGAAAATTCCTCAATCTGCTTTTTGAGTTCTTTGCGGGGGAGGGAATAAAAGGCAGCAAAGAATTCAAGGTTTTGCCTTCCGGTCAGCCGCCAGTAGAAACTTCTCTCCTCGCCGGTTACCAGGCCGAAGAGACCCCTAAGACGGGGGTGTTCAAAGGAAAGGGTTTCCCCGAAGAGGCGGAAGAGGCCGTTTTCAGGGAGGATGAGGCCGCAGAGAATCTTGAGGAGTGTGGTTTTCCCCGCCCCATTCGGCCCCATCAGACAGTAAAGGTCGCCCTCCCGGAGCGTGAGATGCGCATCTTTCAAAACTTCCAGCGGGTATTTGCGGAGCCCCTTTCGAATGATCTGCGAGAAGGTGGGCGTCGGATAGAAAGTCTTTGACAGATGGGAGACTTCAAGCAGGGAAACCATGAGCACCTTTCATCAGTTTTCGAATGGCCCAAAAACCGACTCCGATCCCAAAGCGTGCGGTGATGCCGGCCAAAACCCCCGCGTCCCACAATCGTCCGCGCGAATGATATTTTTTATAAAAACGATACATGCTCTGATGGTGATAAAAGAGAGTCATGAAACGAAACTCGCTGTATCCGGTTTCATGGAGCATTTGGCCGTCGGGGACATAAAAGACGCGGTAGTTGGCCTCCTTGGCTCTGCGGCAATAATCGACATCCTCACAGTAAAGGAAAAACCGTTCGTCAAAAAGACCGACTGTCTCGAGCAGCTCCCGCCGGATCAGAAAGAAGCTTCCGGATACCCAGTCCACCTCACGCACGGTACCATGATTCCAGTCTGTTAAAAGATACCGCGTGGTGAAGGGATTCCGCGGGAAGAGGCGCGTCAGAAAACTCCCTCGGTTAAAGAAAGCAGTGGCCAGACCGGGGAAGGCACGCGCAGAAGGCTGCACTGTCCCGTCCAGGTTTAGAATCTTTCCGCCCACAACACCCGCCTCAGGATGCTTTCCCATGAACGAAACAAGCGCGTTGAGACTATTGGGAACGAGCGCTGTGTCGTGGTTGAGGCAGAGAAGGTGCCCTCCTTTTGCAATGCGGAGCCCCCGATTGGTGGCTCGACTGAAGCCTTCATTTTTGTCGTTCCGGAGGAGAATGACCGAAGGAAAATGCTGCTGGACCATTGCCAGGCTTCCGTCTCGAGAGCCATTATCCACGACGATGACCTCATAAGACAATTCTGAAGCGCCGGCAGGAATGGAAGCAAGGCATCTTTCAAGAAGTGCCCCCCGGTTATAGTGCGGAATGATGACGGAAAGGTCCATGGGCATCGCCTATAGCATTTCATCCTAACATGGTGGGTGGGTTGCGTCAAGACTGGTTCTCAAAGAGGCGAATCGGGCAAAAGGGCTATTTGCAACCTTGAAAGACAACGGCTCAAACGCTCTAAAGTGTGCAAAAATGTACATTCCATAACCTACTATGGTATTTGGGGTTGACAAAATTTCAAAATTTTGCTATAATACTTTTACGACAGTTGCGTATCGGCTTAAAACTAGAGGGGACAGCATGCATTTCAAGCGACTTGAACTCATTGGATTCAAATCATTCCGGGATCGTACGGTTCTTGAGTTTGAGCCGGGCGTTACTGCTATTGTGGGACCCAATGGCTGCGGCAAGTCAAATGTTTCCGACGCCATTCGATGGGTTCTCGGGGAGCAGAGCGCGAAGGATCTCCGCGGGAACCGGATGGAAGATGTGATTTTCAACGGAACCCAGAGAGACGAGCCGTTAGGTCTCGCGGAAGTGTCGCTGACCCTTTCCAACGAAAAGAAACTGCTTCCGATCGAATATGACGAAGTGACGATTACCCGCCGCATTTTCCGTTCGGGTGAAAGCGAATATCTTCTTAACCATGTTCCTGTCCGTCTCAGAGATGTCGTTGAGTTGGTCATGGGAACGGGTCTCGGCCGGACTTCTTATGCCCATATGGCACAGGGGAAAATCGATGAAATCTTAAGCGCCCGGCCGGAAGAACGGCGCTATCTTTTCGAGGAGGCGAGCGGCATCACGAAATATCGTTTCCAAAAGAAGGAAGCGCTCCGGAAACTGGAGCAGACCGAAACGAATCTTCTCCGGGTGGGCGATATTCTTTTGGAACTGGGGCGGCAGATTCGTTCTTTGGAAAGACAGGCGGACAAGGCCAGGCGCTATAAGGAAGACTTTGAGAAGCTTAAGCGTTTGGACCTGGGGGTGGCGCGGCAGGAACGGCGCATCCTCGAAGAAAAAATCCGGGGATTTTCCGAAGCCAAGCGGGCGCGGAAAGAGGAGGAGCAAAACTTTTCGGGGAAGCGGGAAACGTTCAATGGGGAATTAACGCGGCTTCGTCAGGAATTGGAAGAGGTCGGTCTTCGTCTGAATGCGGCCAACGTCCGGAAAGTGGACCTTTCCTCAGAAATCCGGCAGGGCCAAGACCGCGTCCAACTTTACAAGGAGCGGATCGAGGAACTGGAGAAGGACCGGGAAGTACTGCTGAAGGAAAAAACGCAGATTGAAGAGGAGTTCCTCCAATTCAGGCAGCACGTCGATCTCTCCAAAGAGGAATATGCGAAGGGGCTGGAAGAGATCAGCGCCTATCAAACGACGCTGGCTGTCTCGGAGGCAACCTTAAAGAAAATTCTCGGAATTCTGGCCGAAAGCGAAGAAGCTATTTCAAAAGGGAAATTAAAGGCCATCGACATTGCCCAGGAACATTCGAAGGTCAGGAATGACCTGACCCGGATGGCGGCCGAGCATCACACCCTTTCTTCCCGCGAGCACCGGCTTCTCTTGGAGCAGGAAGAAACGACGCGGGAACTTGGTGAGGTCAAAGCCCGACGGGAGGAGACAGAAAAAATCGCGCGCCAGACGAAGGAAAAACTGGAAGTTTTCCGACGAGAAAAAGAGGCGCTGGAAGAAGAGGGACGCACCCTTTCCCGTTCGCTTCAAACGCTCCGCGTCGAAATTCAGAGTCTTCGCCAGCAATGGACGGTACTTTCTTCGCAATGCGAACTCCTTGAAGAAGCAAGAAAGAACTATGAGGGCTTCTCTCAAGGGACAAAGGCGGTCTTGAAGGAGAGGGAACAGAAGAACCCTGTTTTCGGGAAATGCCACGGCGTGCTGGCGGACCTCCTGGAAGTGGCCCCGGGCTACGAGCGGGCGGTGGAAGAGCTTTTAGGTTCCATGGTTCAGGCGTTGATTGTGGAAGATGAAGATGCGGCCCGTCAGGGGATTCGCTATCTGAAATCCAGGGGGCTCGGCCGCGCCAGCTTCATTGTTTTGTCTCTGTTGCAAACCGGAAAAAGCGGCGACGGGAGTCTCCTCGAAAAAATCAAAACCGCGCCGCTGTATCAGAGCGTTTTGGCTTCATTGTTGGGAGATGTGTCTCTGGTCGAGACCATTGAACAAATTCCCAACAGGGATGCTTCCAGGACGTATGTAACCCAGAAAGGGGAATGTTACCGCCGCGGCATCTTGACCGGGGGAACCCCTCTTTCAGAAGGCTTCGGACTGATTGGGCGCGAGGCAAGGATTGCCGCACTCCGTAGCGAGATGACAAAGACGCAGGACTTGCTCAAAGGGCTTTTGGACCAAGAGCAGGGCCTCGAGGCACTCCTGAAGGAAAAAGAAACTCTCCTGGACCAAAAAACGGATGCCTGCCATCGGTGGGAGGTGGAGCTTTCCAATCAGGAGAACTTGCGGGAAGCGGTGGCAGCGGAAGAAAAGAAAATCGCTGATGAGCTGTCCCTTGTCGTTTTGGAGTTGGAGGAAGTGAGGGGAGAACTTCAGGAGCTTGTCCAAAAAGAGGCGGCGATGAACGAGTGTCTCCAGGGTCTTGAAGAACAAGAGCGCATCCTTCAGGAGGAACTCACCGCCCTTCAATCTTTGGTGGCCCAGAAAAAGGAGGAACGGGAAAAAACCCTCGTCCAGATTGCGGAAGTCAGGACAGCGCTCGATTCCGCCAAAAGCCGTGCCGAGGACCAGAAAAAGGCATGCGTCCTTCTGGAAGCGACGCTGAACGACAAATGCGCCCTCATCCATTCCAAAGAAACAGGAGCTGCGTCGGATGCCCAGAGGACTCAGGAGCTGACCGAAGAAATCCGACGGCTCGAAGAAAAGAAACACTCCCTTTTGGGGGAAAAAGAAGGAGTCGAACAAGAGTGGCTGCGGAGTGAAGCGAATCAGAAGACGATGGTGACGGAAGAATTGTCATTCCAGAATCAAATCACCGAATGCGATGGACAGCTCCGCCAGTTACAGACATGTCTTCATGATCTTGAAATGAAGGAGCAGGAGATACAGTACGAACTCCGGGCGATGGAAGAGCGGCTCCGCCTCACCTATAAGGTGGAACTGGCCTCGGAAATGGATGCTCAGGAGGGAACGGTGGACGTCGAAGCGGTGCGTCCAGAAATCGAGAGACTCCGGGAGAAACTTGAGCGGATGGGGCCGGTGAACCTCGTGGCGATTGACGAATATGAAGAACTGAAAAAACGGTACGAATTCTTATCCCATCAGAAGGAAGACCTGGAGCGCGCGAAGGAAGCGCTTCACGAAGCGATTCAGAAAATCAACAGAGTGACACGGGAACTCTTCCTGACCACCTTCCGCCAAATCCAAGCCCATTTCCAGGATTACTTCCGGCTTCTTTTCGGAGGAGGCGATGCAAGACTGCTCCTTTTGGATGAGCAGGATGTTCTGGAGTCCGGGATCGAAATTCTCGCCTGCCCGCCCGGGAAGAAGCTTCAGAGCGTTTCACTCCTTTCCGGAGGCGAGAGGGCGATGACCGTGATCGCACTCCTCTTTGCCGTCTTCAAGGAAAAACCCAGCCCCTTCTGCGTCCTCGACGAGATTGACGCCCCCCTGGACGAATCGAATATCGCCCGATTCACCTCGGTCCTCGAGGAATTCCTGCCTTCGAGCCAGTTCATTCTGGTGACGCACAACAAGCGCACCATCTCCATGGCGGACATCATGTACGGGATTACCATGGAAAAAACCGGCGTGTCAAAAATCGTCTCCGTGAAGTTTAAAGAAAGCATAGACGAAACAAATGCTGTTGTGGCGTAAGAATGACGGTTAGTCGGTGGGATTCAAAGGCGGGGGAAGAGGCGCTGCGGCTGTACACAGCGATTCCGGAGTGACCATCAGCGGCGCTGTCGCATTTTCGTTCGTGGTTTCCACAACGACGCCAAGGGGGTCGACGAAGAAATACCGACTCCCCGTAATCCCTTCCGTTTTTGGAAGGGCGGCGAGCTTATAACTGAAGGCCCGGCCTCCCGATACGCTCGCGGTTTCATAACGGAAGTAATATCCTTTAAAAGTGGAAGGATTCAACGGGATAACCGGTCCCGAAACACTGCTACTGACAATTTGTGAAGCCAAATACGACGGCTTCGCAGTGGAGAGAGCAGAAAGACTTGTTGGAAAACGGGGGGGCGTCTGGGCGATATAGTAATTCTTCAAAGCGATATTGATCGCTTTTAATGTTGTTTGTGCCGCAACTTCATTGGCGCGCATTCTTGCCTGCAGGAGATTCGGAAGCGATATCGCCGTGACGAGACCGACAATCGCCAGAACCGTCATCAATTCTACAAGAGTAAAGGCCTTCCGCATTTTGATCATGCCCAGTTTCCTTCCTTAAAGAGGCAGGATATGCCTCTTCCTTTTCTATCTAAAGTATACACCATATCTTGAGTTTTTTCAAGGGGTAGAATTATTTTTTACCCCTTGTTTTTCAATAGGTTATGTAAAATATCAATTGATAAAAATGCTCTAATTCGAGGCTTGCTGCTTTTCAAGATTCGGCACACACACGCGGTTTCTTCCGCTCTGCTTGGCCTGGTAGAGCGCACTGTCGGTGAGCTT